>JANOGQ010000331.1:0-11776 GCA_031406105.1 Lysobacterales bacterium
TACAACAGCATACGCTTCGATGATGTGGTCACCCGCGCCTTGCTGTATAGGAACCTGCGCGAACCTTACGAACGCGAATGGCGCAACGGCAATTCGCGCTGGGACCTGATAGACCTGGCACGCATGTGTTATGCATTGCGCCCACAAGGTATTGAGTGGCCGCTGGTAAAACGCGAATCCTCTGCAGAACCGGTACCCAGTTTTCGCCTGGAAGATCTGACTCGGGCTAACGGCATAGAACACGCAGGCGCACATGACGCGTTGGTCGACGTGAATGCCACCATTGCCCTGGCACGATTGATCAAGACTCAGCAACCCAAGTTGTTCGACTGGGCACTGGGCCTGCGCGATCAGAAAGTTGCCATGAATCTGCTGGATCCAACGCAAGCCCAGCCGGTACTCCACAGCTCCTCAAGAATTCCGGCCTCGCGCGGCTGTACCACGCTGGAAATGCCTTTGGCAGTTATGCCCGACCGGCCAAAGTCCGTCGTGGTGTTTGACCTGATGGGTGATCCGACGGACCTGATTGAGGGCTCTGCAGCCGATATCGCCGACCGGGTATTTACCCCTGTGGCAGACCTGCCTGATGGTATTGAGCGCTTGCCGCTCAAACTGGTACACAGCAACCACCTGCCCATGCTGGCACCCGCCGCAACCATCAAGGATGCAGATCCGGCGAGAATCGGGCTGGATCCGGAAGTTTGCCAGCACAATGCCAGCCGCATCAGGGGTCATTTACCGGCCATACGTGCCAAAGTAATCGAAGTATTTTCCCGGCGTTTCGATGAAGATGGCGACGGGGTCGGGAGCCCCACTCAGGATCCCGACCTGATGCTTTACTCCGGCGGTTTTCTGTCGGAGCATGATCGCTTTCTGTTGCGCAAAGTGCTGGAAGTACCACCCGCCAAGCTGCCCGGACACAGCTGGTCATTCAACGATGCCCGCCTGCCACTGATGGTGTTCCGTTACCGTGCGCGAAATTTCCCTGAAACCCTGAACCAGCGGGAAGCTGAAGCCTGGGAGAAAGACAAAAGCCAGCGTTTGTTCCAGCCAACGGACCCCAGGCAATTGTCATACCCCGACTATTTACAACTGCTGCAAACCAGTAGGCAGCAGCAAGCAGCTGATCCGCGTGCGCAACGCATTCTGGATGCCCTGCAGGCCTGGCCCGAAGAAGTTGGCATCGAACAGCTCTGGCAGCAGTGGAACAAAGCAGGTATGGCATGAAGGGGCCGACCCGCGACTGCTGCTGCCTCGGGATGGCAGAGCCGTGAAGACTGTTTTCTCGGCTGCCGATGCTGTCGCGTTTGTGCGGCAACAACTGGGCCAGCACTGGGTGATCGGCGCACCTTTGGGCCTGGGCAAACCCAATCATCTGATCAACGCACTCTACCGCGCTGCCAAAGCGGATTCATCCATCCGCATGGAGCTCTATACCGCACTGTCGCTGAATCCCCCAAAACCTGCCAAGGGACTGAAGCAACGTTTTCTCGGCCCGTTTGTGCAGCGCCATTTTGGCGACTATCCACGACTGGAGTATTTGCAGGATCTCGACCAGCGACAAGTACCGGCCAATATCGGCATCAGCGAATTCTATTTTCGCTCCGGCTCGCGGCTGGGCGATCCGCATGCGCAGCAGCATTACCTGTCCAGTAACTACACCCATGTGGCCCGCGATATGCAGACGCGCGGAATCAACCTGGTTGTACAAATGGTGGCACGTGATCCTGATCGGCCAGGGCACTTCAGTCTCAGCTGCAATCCAGACGTGACGCTTGATCTGCTGCGCATGCTTCCACGTGAGCAATATTTGCTGCTGTTGCAGGTTAATGACGAACTGCCCTACATGGCGGGTGCTGCGGAAATCCAGGCGGGAATCGCCGACCTGGTTCTCGAGGGTGTCGAGCAGCCCTTGTTCGCAGTGCCGCTGGCAGCAGTCAACGATCAGGACATACTGATAGGCTTGCATTGCTCGCAATTGATACGCGATGGCGGCACCCTGCAACTGGGCATAGGCTCACTCGGTGACGCAGTCAGTTTCTGCAGCCTGCTGCGGCATCAGCAGAACGCCCACTATCTCAGACTGTTGCAGGAAACGGGTTCGGACCGGCGCGTACCCGGCGAACTGGTACAGGCCTTTGGTGGCACACAGCCCTTCGACCAGGGCCTTTATGCATCCAGCGAGATGCTGACTGAGGGTTTTCTCCATCTGTATCACGGTGGTGTGCTGAAACGTTTGGTTTATGACCATGCAGGCCTGCAGCGGCTGATCAACCGGGGTTTGCTGAGTTCAGTTCTGAAACCTGACTGCCTCGAAACTCTGTGGGAGCAGGGCTTGTTGCCACGGCATCTGGATCAGGACAGCCTGGCAACACTGCAGCACTTCGGCATTCTGACCGAAGTTGTAAAACTGACCAGCGCAAGTGCCGATGCAGAAATTGTGCTGGCAGATGGAACCGTGCTGCCCAACCAGCTGGCCAGCAAAGAACATCGTCAGCAACTGGCGAGGATGGCTCTTGGGCCTGCGCTCAAAAATGGCGCACTGCTGCATGCTGCTTTTTTTCTGGGCTCACGCTGGATGTACCAGCAATTGCGCGAATTGCCAGCAGCTCAGCGCGAACTGTTTCAGATGGCTGCTGTATCGAGAATCAACCAGTTGTACCAGGGCGAAGAGCTGGCTCGTGCGCAGCGCCAGGAAGCCCGCTTCATCAATACCACTATGAAGATTACCTTGCTGGGCGCAGCGGTCTCTGACCAACTGGAAGATGCCCAGGTGGTCAGCGGCGTCGGCGGTCAATACAATTTCGTAGCCATGGCCCATGCTCTGGATCGGGCGCGCTCTATCATGATGTTGCGCAGCTATCGCGGCAGCGGGATTAATGCAGTATCCAACATCGTTTGGGAATTCCCTCACAGCACCATTCCCCGACATTTGCGCGACATAGTCATCACCGAGTACGGCGTTGCCGATCTGCGCAGTGCAAAAGACCAGGAAGTCATCCAGTCACTGATCTGCATCGCGGACAGTCGCTGGCAGGAGTCTTTGCGGCTTGAAGCCGTAAAGGCCGGCAAACTTGCAGCTGATTGGACAGTACCGCTGCCCTGCCAGGCGAATAGCCCGGCCACGGTGCGACAAGGCCTGAAGTCCGCACGTATCAGTGGCCTGGTCCCCGACTATCCGTTCGGCAGTGATTTCAGCGCCGTGGAAGAGGATATTGTGCGGGCTTTGGGCTACTTACAGGGACAGTCCGGAAGCCGCTGGATGAAATTGAAAATCCTGCTCAAAAGCCTTGGAATGGGCGGCAGCCCAACGGCCCTGCAAGGGCCGCATCTGAGCCGAATGGGGCTGGAAGCCGTGTCTTCAGCCAGCCAGAAGCTGGAAAAACGCCTGCTCTGCCTGGCCTTGAAATCCACAGGCAGAAATCAGCCAGGTTTGTGAGCGTGCAAGAACAAGCATCTGGAGAAATAATCAATGAGTTACAGCACTTTCCTCGAACAAATTCTCGAGCTTTATACACAAGTAACTGATTGTTCATATGACTGAATTGTGACGGCCTGCAGTAGTTGATTCAATCCCTGTTAAACAACATAGGTATATGAATTTAATAGATATTATTTCAATGGTTAAATTTTGATCAAAATGAATGATGGCTGATTGCCACTGCAGCCCGGAAACCTTCCTAACAGACTTATCCACAGGAATTGTGGATAAGTAATCAGGCCACATTCAGCGTCAGTTGCACGGCCTCTTCCAGCTCTTGCTGATAGCGCATAGACCGGCTGTCGGCTAGCCGCATCGACTGCCCTTGGCGGCGCCCCGGGCCATGATCTGAGTGATTTGCGGCGGGTTCCAGGCAGGCCTGCGCTGAACTTCGAATGTTCTTCTGGGAGCGTCTCTGACTGGCAACTCTGCGCAAGGCTTGGCGGGCGCCGGGAGAAACAAACTCCACATGGCTGCCATCGGCAAATTGCAACATCCAGATTTCCCTGGGGCCGCTTTCTTCGGCACCGCTGGCGATAACACCGGTGATGGTTTTCCCGAGCAAGTCCTGATTCACGTTCATTTTCATCTCCCTATCGGCTTGAATTCGCTTTGTGAGCTTATTAAAGCAACTGCGGTTCTCAAAAGCTGAGAACACAATGGTGAGATTTCTTACAGACTTAGCGCCGTTTTCCCATAGGCATGGAGCGCGGGTCAGCCTAGATTGATGCTGTCCGGAAAGAGTTTACACCCGGACTGAAATTACCATTTATCAGCAACTGGAGATATCACATGAAACACTTTTTGATCAGCCTGTTTTTTTGTTTGTTTGCATGGTCCGCATGGGCAGCAGAAACCGTCAACATCAACCAGGCTTCTGCCGAAGAGATCGCCGACGCCCTGACAGGCGTAGGTATGGCCAAAGCAGAAGAAATTGTTCGTTACCGCGAAAGCAATGGCGCTTTTCAGCACGTGGATGAACTGGTGAACGTCAAGGGAATGGGCCTGGCCACGGTGGACAAAAACCGTGATCGCATCATCCTGGACGGCGCCTCGGTTCAGTCACAAGAGTAAGCAAGCACATTGGGCCCAACATTCTGCAGCAGAGGATTTCGGCTGGGCATTCCTGGCCGGTTCGCACCGGCCAGGTTTTCTGATTCAGCTCCGCACCGGCAAGCGACTGGCAAAAGCATGGGCAATGGTGGACTGATCGGTAAACTCCAGTTCGCCACCCAGCGGCACGCCATGGGCAATGCGGCTGACCGGGATGTTCCGCTTAGCTGCCATGCGCTGCAAATAAATGGCGGTAGTCTCGCCTTCGACCGTGGGATTGGTGGCGATAATCAATTCGGCCGGAGGCTCTGCATCCAGCCGCTGCGCCAGATTTTCCAGTCCCAGCTCAGCAGGGCCTATGCCATCCAGTGGTGAAAGGCGGCCCATCAATACGTAGTAAAGCCCCCGAAATCCGGTAGCCTGCTCGATGGCCACAACGTCACTGGGTGACTCGAGCACACAAAGCAGCGAAGAATCCCGCTTCGGGTCAGAGCACAGGCGGCAAACGGTTTCTTCGGTCAGGTCGCGACAGCGGCTGCAACGACCTATCCGCTGCATGGCCGCCAACAGAGTTGCCGAAAGATGCTTACCGCCATCGCGGTCGCGTTCCAGTAAATGAAAAGCCATGCGCTGGGCTGTTTTAGGACCCACGCCCGGCAGGCACCGCAAGGCGTCTACCAGCTGCACCAACAGTACCGACGAAACCAAGCGCTCAGCCTAGAAAGGCAACTTGAAACCGGCAGGCAAAGGCAGGCCAGAAGTCATGTCAGCCAACTTTTCCTTGCGGACAGTCTCAATGCGATTGACGGCGTCATTGACAGCCGCCGAAATGATGTCTTCCAGCATTTCAACATCGCCCACCAAGGACGCATCAATATGCACACGGCGCACAGCGTGTTCGCCATTCATTTCTACTTTGACCAGACCGCCGGCAGCCTCGCCTGTGACTTGCAAGCGGGCCAGATCGGCCTGTGCTTTCTGCATTTGTTCCTGCATTTTCTGAGCCTGTTGCATCAGGCCAGCGATATTGCCTTTCATGTTTTTTGCCTACCTAGTGGAGTCATTGAAGGGGCTGAATGCTGTCCTCGATAATCTGTGCGCCGAGGTTTTTCTTCAGCGCAGAAACGGTGGGATCTTCACCAATGGATCGCTCCGCTTCCGTTAATTGGGTACGTCGGCGTGATTGTTCAACGGCAGCAGCCGTGTGCAGCAGGCCTTCCACACTGTCCGAAAGCTGCATCCGGATTTCACTGCCCAATCGCTCACTGATGGCTGTTTGCAAGCGCTCTATGGAATCGGCTGTAGCCAGATGACGCAGGCTGTGATCAATCACGAACTGCCACTGCTGATTCTGCGCTGACTTCAGCTGCAGATTTCTGGCCAGCTCGCGCACCATGCCCTTGATGGTGAGAGCCTCAGCCATTTCCAGCCAGCTTACTTCGATCAATTCGGAGCCGTTCAGTGCGCTTTCTTTACCGACTGATCCGGCAACACGAGGCGGCTCAGACTGCGGAGAGCTTGCAACATCGGAGACTGGATTGACGCTGGCAGCCGATGACTTTGCCGGTGAGGAATTTTGATGGCTGGCAAACAACTGCTGGTGGGTTTTGTCAGCTTCTCCGGAACTCGCCAATGATGCAACAGAAGCCGCTGCTACTTTGCTGGCCTGGCGGGTATGGTCACCGGCTGAACCTGTTGTCGACGGACTGCCGGTCGCGGTGGCGGGACGAAAAGCCAGCATACGCAGCAGGGTCATTTCGAGGCCGGTTCTAGGGTCAGGCGCTATGCCCAATTCCTCACGGCCGGTAATGGCAATCTGGTAAAACAGCTGGGCATCTTCCAGCGAAATCAACGCAGCCACAGCTCTTATGGCGTCCCAGTCACCCCGCTCATTATCGGAGTAGTCGGCCACACACTTGAGCAGACAAATGCGGTGCAGTGTTTCTGCCAGGCTGACCAGCACAGCATCCAGGTCGCGCGAATGCACCACCCATTCTTCAATAATATCCAGAATTCGCCGGGCATCAGCCTCGGCCAGCGCCTGCACCAAAGCTACAACATGGCCGTGATCCACCAATCCCAGCATCTGCTTCACATCGTCCAGGCTCAGTTTGCCACCGCCAAAAGCGATGGCCTGGTCCAGCAGGCTGAGGCCATCCCGCATGCTGCCATCAGCGGCCCGCGCCAAACGGGACAGAGCTTCTGGCGCCGCTTCAATCTTTTCTGCCTGTACGATCTGCTGCAGATTTTCCTGCACCTGCTGAGGTGTCATGCGGCGCAGATTGAACTGCAGGCAGCGCGACAGGATGGTGACCGGTATCTTGTCCGGGTCGGTGGTAGCCAGCACGAATTTGACGTGTGGCGGAGGCTCTTCCAGGGTTTTGAGCAAGGCATTGAAACTGCTGTTCGACAGCATGTGCACTTCGTCGATGATGTAAACCTTATAGCGGCCCCGTGACGGTGAGTATTGAACCGACTCCAGCAACTCGCGGGTATCTTCGACTTTAGTACGCGAGGCGGCATCGATTTCGATGATGTCAACAAAGCGGCCTTCGTCGATGTCCACGCAACTGCTGCATTCGCCGCAGGGCTCGCTGGAGGTGCCTGTCTCACAATTGAGGCATTTGGCAAAAATACGCGCCAATGTGGTTTTGCCCACACCACGAGTACCGGTAAACAGGAATGCATGGTGCACCCTGTCCTGGTCCAGCCCGTTCACCAGGGCCTGCACCACGTGTTCCTGGCCTACCATTTGCTTGAATGACTTGGGGCGCCATTTTCGCGCCAAAACCTGGTAACTCATGCGATCAATGTGTTCCTGAAAAAGCCAAGCGGAAGTTGATTCCACTATAACAGAGCTTTGGACCCGCGCACGATACGGGCGGGATTGAAGGTGGCAACCCCCGCCAGCCACACCCCGGCGCCCGAGTCCGCTGCTGCCGCTGCTCCCTTCCGGGCCTGACGGGGTTCACAACGTATCGTCGCGAGGGGACCGACGAGGGTCGCCATTGAACAGATCGGAGCCGCTGGCCTGAAAGTATGGCCAGGGACCTGAAATCAGCCTGAGTCAGTCAACGTGAACATACCCTGAAAGGTTGGGGATTGTGCCGGATGCCCCCCTGAGGTGCAAGCACAAGAGCACCATCAATTGCTGATTCCCCAGTCCTTCAGAACGGACTCCTGGTCAGCTCCCGGCTCATGCGGTGCGAAGCCTGCACGGACTTCGCTGCGACTGAAGCGGGGCGCAGCTGCTGGCTGCATCAATCCATCACACTCAAAATAAGTTTGCCGCGCCTGGTTGTGGGGATGATGCGGGGCTTCCTGCATGTCCAGTACTGGTGCAAAGCAGACATCGCTGCCCTCCAGCAGATCACACCATTGCTGACGGCTGCGGGTCAGGAATAGCCTGGCCAGTTGTTGTTTCAGCAGAGGCCAATGTTCCTGTTCGTATTGTGGCTGGAATTGCGGACTGTCCAGACCGGTTTTCTCCAGCAATAGCTGGTAAAACTGCGGTTCCAGCGCACCAACCGCAATGTACTTGTCATCCCCTGTCGCGTAAACATGATAGAAAGGCGCACCACCATCTACCAGGTTCTGGCCGCGTGTTGTGCTCCACCTTCCTTGTGCCATCAAAGAGTACAAGGAGGTCATCAGCAAAGCTGAACCATCCGTCATGGCAGCATCCACAATCTGTCCCTTGCCGGATTTCTGTGTCTCAAGCAGCGCACACAAGAGGCCAAACACCAGGAACATCGCTCCGCCGCCAAAATCACCGGTCGGTGGTATGGGTGGTATGGGTGGGCCATCTGCTTGACCGTTGGCAAACAGCGCGCCGGTCAATGCGATGTAATTGATGTCGTGCCCCGCCGCTTTGGATAAGGGCCCGGTTTGACCCCAGCCCGTCATGCGGCCATAAACCAGTCGGGGATTTACTGCCATGCAGTCATCAGGCCCGAGTTGTAGTTTTTCCATTACCCCAGGGCGGAAGCCCTCAAACAAAGCATCAGCCCGGGCTACCAATGCCAGTAGAGTTTCCCGCCCCTCGGCAGATTTCAAATCAAGCAGAATGGAACGCTTGCCGCGCCTCATGCAGTCATTGGGTAGTTTGAACATCGACGGCTGGTCGCGATCGACGCAAACCAGATCGGCACCCATATCTGCCAGCAGCATTCCACAGAAAGGGCCCGGGCCCAAGCCTGCAATCTCAATAATCTTCAAACCGTGTAATGGACCCAAAGCCGGCTCCTCAATGTTTGAGTGTAGTCAATCCGGCAGGGTAACGTGATTGGCGAAGGGGGGCAATTTGCGGTGAGAATCCGGAATCACGCAAGTTACCGGGCAGCTAAGCTGCGTGGATAAACTGCTCTGTCAGTTCTTCCAATAGGCGGGCAAAAACAGGATCAACAAGGTAAATACCTCCAGTCTGCCCACCAACATGGCAAACACGCACAGCCACTTCACTGCTGGGCCTACTGTCGAAAAGGTTGTGGCAACCTCACCCAATCCCGGGCCTGTCAGGTTGATGGTTGCCATAACAGCTCCAAACGCTGATTCAAGGTCCAGGCCCGCTGCCATCATGGCCAGTGTCAAAAGCAGCGTGATCAGCATGTAAAGAATGAAAAAGCCCCAAACTGAAAAAAGCACTTCATCCGAAACTTTGACCGGCCCGAGTTTTATCAGCACGACGGCCCTGGGATGAGCCAGCAGGAATAACTGTCGCACGCCCAGTTTTGCCAGCAACATGATACGCAAGACTTTAATGCCTCCCGCTGTGGAACCCGCGCAGCCACCAACAAACGCCAATGTGGCCAGAGTCAATGGCACGTGCAGCGGCCATTCCGAAAAGTTTGCGGTGGCAAACCCGGTGCTGGTTAACACAGAGGTTACCTGGAATATCCCCTGCCTCAAGGACTCCCATCCGGGAACCGCTCCGGTGGCAAACAAGCTGCCACCCACCAACAGGCTGGACAGCACGAATATGCCCAGATAAACACGCAGTTCCGGATCTGCATCATAAGGCTCGAAACTGAGCCTACGCCAGGCGAAAAAATGCAACGCAAAATTAATACCGCCAGCCAGCATGAACACGATGGCTATCGCTTCAATCACGATGTTGTCAAAATAAGCCATGCTGGCGTCATGGGTTGAGAAACCTCCAGTGGCCACTGTGGCGAATGAATGACCAATCGCATCAAACAATGACATGCCAGCTGCCCAATAAGCTGCAGCGCAGGCCAGGATCAATACCAGATAGACGGTCCACAAAACCCTCGCTGTGTCTGCGATTCGGGGCGTCAGTTTTTCCTGTTTGGAAACGCCTGAAGCCTCGGCCCTATAAAGCTGCATGCCGCCCACTTTCAGCAGTGGCAGAATGGCTACCGCCAGTACAATAACACCCATCCCGCCGAGAAAATTTGTTTGTTGGCGGTGGTAAAGCACAGATCGTGGTAGTTGATCAATATTGATCAAAACGGTCGCGCCCGTGGTGGTGAATCCGGACACCGATTCAAAAACTGCATCGGTCAGGGACATATGCGGCCCGAGCATAAACGGTAATGCACCCACCAGACCCAGCGCTGCCCAGAACAGCGCCACAATAAGAAAGCCGTCCCTGACGTGCAACTCCCTTTGCACCAAACGGTTGGGAAACCACAGAACCGCGCCTGTGGTTATGGTAATGAGGGAAGAGAAGAGAAATACAGAGGCCTGTCCATCCTCATAAAACCATGAAACACCGATTGAAGGCAGGAAGCTGATGCTGTAGAGCATGATCAACAAGCCAAACAGACGGCTGATGGCCCGGCCGCGTCCCTGGTTTCCGATCCGGGCGGTGTCCGCTGCAGAAAATGTCAATGAGGCTTGCATTTTTTTGGAATGTACAGGTATCTAATTCATAAATCTTAATCGATCGGTGATCAGGGGGGCTCGATGGATTATCGGCAGCCACACTGCTGCCTGTCATATAAAAAAAAAGTAAAAACTTTATGCGCTTTTTACATCTGTAAAATTTCGGTGTGCCATAGACACAGATCAGTTAAATCGAGGAAACTCTGATTTATTTGGAGCCTTCGTGGTGATCAGCCATAGAGCAGATCAAATCCATCAGAAATTCCCGCAATGAGCAAGCAGCCTTTGATATCTAAACGAACCCAGGACTATGGCCTTGCGATTGGCATGGTTTTGTTATCAGTCGGAATCGCTTTTCTGGTGCAACGCCTGATGCCCCATGCAAGCCTGGCATTGTTGTTTCTGACCGGAGTGCTTCTGGTCGCTTCCCGAACAGGCCTGGGACCTTCGCTGTTAGCCAGTGTTTTGAGTTTTCTGGCTTTGAATTTCTTCTTTACCCACCCACTTCTGACTCTTCGGGTTGACGATGACAGAGATGTAACTACCCTGCTGGTCTTTCTGCTGATTGCCGCAATCACCGGTAATCTGGCAACCCGTATGAACCGGGAAACAGCGCAACACAAAGCATCCCTGCATAGAATTTCCAAGCTTTACGAGTTCAGTCGCCAAATGTCTTCAGCAGGAACGACACAAAGTGTACTCAGCGCTTTGGCGGAACATCTGGCTCAAAACCTTGCAACTACGGTGTATGTAATGCTTGTGCCTGCCGCCAGAAACCAGAGCAGCAACCTTACTGACGGTGCCAGCACTTCAGGGACCTATCCTGATTTGCAGGCGTCAGCCGGCCCGGGTGCGGTCTTGCCTGGACAGCAGGAACTGTGGTCAGCGTGGCAAACAAACAGAGCCGTACAAGTCCTGCGCGATTGGAATATTTTCCAGCTTGGTTCAGACTCAAAAACCCCTTACCTGGTTCTGGTTCGTGGCACCAGGCTCGGCGATGAACCGAGCCTGATGGTACAGAATCTATGCAGTCAGGCAGCCATCGCCCTGGACAGAACCCGCCTGGTCGCGGATCTCGAAAAAGAAAAAATAGTTGCTGAAACCGAACAACTGCGCTCTGCGCTGCTGTCGTCGGTATCGCATGATCTGCGTACTCCGCTGGCGTCCATTATTGGATCGACTTCAAGCCTGCTGGAGTATCGGCATACACTGAGCACCGAAAACCGCCGCGAACTGCTGATCACCATTGATGAAGAGGCACGCCGGCTGGACCGACATGTGCAGAATCTTCTCGACATGACGCGGCTGGGACACGGTGGTATGAAGCTCAAGCGGGACTGGGTTGATCTGCAGGATATCTTGGCCAGTGCCTGTAATCGCCTGCACGACCGATTG
>JANOGQ010000376.1:0-2631 GCA_031406105.1 Lysobacterales bacterium
CTGTTTCAGCAGCGGCGCCATCACGCGAAGCGGCCAGGTCAACCACATGTAACCATTCTGCTCCCGCTTTGGCGTACTGGTTGGCCAGCTTCACTGCCGGTGTTTCGTACCGCTGGCAGTCGTTGAAATCCCCATGGCGCAGTCGCACCACGTCGCCATCCAGAAGATCGATGGAGGGGATCAATTGCATCAGTTGCTCATGCCCTGGTGGTTCTTTATGCCGAGAAAGTTTTGCAACAAGCGCGCACCCGCTGCCGCAGAGCGCTCGGGATGAAACTGCGCACCGTAGAAATTGCCTTGCCGGACGACGGCACTGAAGGGCGTTCCATGTTCGGAGCTGGCCAATGTCCATGGCCCCACGGGCGCTGCATACGAATGGACGAAGTAGAACCAGTTGCCATCCAGCGGATCACTGAAGGGGTCGCTTTGCGTGCTTTGAATGGAATTCCAGCCCATATGCGGTACGCGTAAGCCGGGCGATGACGGTATGCGTTCGAGCCGCGACGGAATCAGGCCCAGTAATTGGGCATCATCTTCTGCCGAGGATTCGAACAGCAGCTGCATCCCCAGGCAGATGCCCAGCACGGGCTGCTTTAATTCGCGGATCACGTTGATCAGGCCGTGACTCTGCAGTACTTCCATGGCGCGCCCCGCGGCACCGACTCCGGGTAAGAGTACCCGACCAGCTTTGCGTATGGTGTCAGCATCGGAGGTGAATTCAGGCTCCACACCGAGGCGTCGCAAGGCGTGCAGCACCGACGAAATATTTGCTCCGCCGCTATCGACCACGGCCAAAGTTTCTGTGGCCAAAGTTTCCTGGCGCTGCGGCATCAGAGACTACCCTTGGTGCTGGGTAAGTCATGACCACTGCGAGCCAAAGCGGGTCGCAGCGCACGGCCGGCACCTTTGAACAGAGCCTCGATCATGTGATGGGTATTTTCACCTTTGACCTGCATGTGCACGGCGGCGCGCAAAGACTGGCTGAGCGAGGCGAAGAAGTGGCGCACCATTTCGGTGGAGAGCTGGCCTACCTGGTCGCGGCCGAACTCGGCTTCGAATTGAAAAACCGGGCGGCCCGACAGGTCGATGGCCACCTGAGCGAGGGACTCATCCATGGGCAAGGTAAAGCCGTAGCGGCCGATGCCGCGACGCTGGCCCAACGCCTGGTCCATGGCCTGGCCCAGTGCCAGAGCGCAGTCTTCCACTGTGTGGTGTTCGTCAATTTCGAGGTCGCCGGCACAGCTCAGCTCCAGCCGGAAATTGCCGTGGCTGGCCAGTTGATCCAGCATGTGATCAAAGAAGCCTATGCCGGTCTGACAGTGGCTGCTGCCGCCAGCGTCCAGATCGACCAACACGCGTATGTTGGTTTCATTGGTTTTACGCGTAACGGTGGCCTGGCGAGGCCGGTTCAGGAGCCGGTGCTCAATGCCTGCCCAGTTCAGTTTTCCCGCTTCCAGTTTGAAGCCGCCGATGCCCATGTTGGCAGCCAATTGCAGGTCGGTATCGCGATCGCCGATCGCCCAGCTGTCCTGCAGATCCAGCTCGCCGGATTTCAGGTAGTCCAGCACCAGGCCAATGTTGGGTTTGCGGTTGGGTGAGCCTTCATGTTCGAAATGCGGATCAATGTGAGTGGCTTTGAAAGTGATACCTTGCGAGTTGAACAATCCGAGCATTTTGCCCTGTACAAGGTCGTAATCAGCCTGCGCGTAGGAAGCAGTGCCCAGGCCATCCTGGTTGCTGACGATCACCAGCTCGTATCCCGCTTTTTGCAGGGCCAGTAAAGCGGGGATTACACCGTCCACCAGTTGCAGTTTTTCCAGCGAGTCGATCTGCTGATCCGGGGGCTCGATAATCAGCGTGCCGTCTCTGTCGACAAACAGGATGCGTCGTTTGATACTCATGCAGTGGTGTCCTTCCAGCTGTCCAGCGCCAGCTTTAATGCCGCCAGCTCGCTGCTGCTGCCCACCGAGATGCGCAGGCAGTCACGCAAAAGGGGTTCGGCGGGGAAGCCGCGCAGAATGATATTTTGCCTGGCACAATGTGCCAACAGGCCGGCAGCATCGTCCACTTGCAGTAATACAAAATTGGCTTCACCAGGCCACAGCTGGCGTATCCAGCTGCGCCCTTGCAGCAGTTCGAGCAGCAGTAACTTGTTAGCTGCCAGGTCGCGCAGCATGTTTTGCTGGCGCAGCTGCATATCGGGCTGTAGAACCCGCAAGGCCATGGCAGTGACGGGCGCAGCCAGGGGGTAGGGTGCAATCACGCGGCGCAGCAACGCCAGAACCTCGGCTTGAGCCAATACAGTGCCACAACGCAGGCCCGCAGCTGCCCAGGCTTTGGACAAGGTTCGCAGCACTACCAGGTGTGGATAGCTGGCAATCAGTTCGCAGGCAGAAGTTGCGCTGCTGAATTCAGCATAGGCTTCGTCTACGATCACCAGCGCCCTTCCAGCTGCTGCGTCCAGCACCTGCAGCAGTAATTCACGGGCAATGCAATCGCCGGTGGGATTATTCGGTGTGGTGAGAAATACCAGGCGAATGCGATCATCCGCCTGCAGCTTTGCCAGCAACTGTTCGCCATTGAGCGCGAAACCGGCTTCAGCACTTCGGCGCACTTCAACTATCGCAGCGC
>JANOGQ010000379.1:0-1990 GCA_031406105.1 Lysobacterales bacterium
GCCCGCAGGCGACCGGGACGGTGTTGCGGGATGCGGCGACGGACAAGGTCCTCGATCGTCTCGCGGAGCTTCTTGAATGGCACAAGCCGTTTGAAAAAGGATCTGGTGTGTTCACGTTTACGCCGTGGTGCGCTGTATAACTTTGCCAGTGAGAACGGCATCACACGCATCGCCCTTGGCCATCATCGCGATGACATCATCGAAACCCTGTTTCTGAACCTCTTCAATGGCGGACGCATCAAGGCCATGCCACCCAAGCTGTTGTCAGATGATGGCCAGCATGTGGTGATCAGGCCGCTGGCCTATTGCAGTGAAGAGGATATTGCACGCTACGCCGCCACTCGCGATTTCCCCATCATTCCCTGCAACCTGTGTGGCTCACAGCCCAATCTGCAACGACAGGCCATCAAAGAAATGCTGGCTGGCTGGAAGAAAAAACATCCCGGCCGTATTGAGAATATTTTTCGCGCCATCGCCCATGTTTCACCTTCACAGCTGGCCGACCACGAATTGTTCGATTTCCGCACGCTGGGTACCCGTAAAGACTCTGGCACCGACACACTGGACTGGCTGATACCACTGCAGTCGCTGCCGGAGACGGCCTCCGACAGTAACTGGCTGCAATAGCGCCGCTGGCAAGAACTACCGTCGCCCCATCCATCAACTACAATCAACAAAAACAGCTTCAGGAAAACGCCAATGGACAGAAGAAAATTCGTTAAAACGGCCGGCCTGGCTGGCAGCGCGGGATTAATGGCCGCTTGTGGTCAGAGCGGAACTGCCACGGAAACCGCCGGTGGTGATTCCAGCTACGAGCAGACCTTCAACTGGAAAATGGTGACCACCTGGCCGCGTGACTTCCCCGGTCTGGGCACCGGTGCCGCCCGCCTGGCCAAGATGATCGGCGAAATGAGCAATGGCCGGCTGAGCATCAAGGTATATGGCGGCGGTGAACTGGTGCCGCCGATGGAAGTATTTTCGGCTGTGCAGCAAGGCACGGCCGAGATGGGCCACGGTGCGGCTTATTACTGGCGCGGCCATATCAAATCCAGCCTGATGTTTACCGGCATACCCTTTGGCTTGATCCCGCAGGAACTGAATGGCTGGTTCAACTACGGTGGCGGCATGGAGCTTTATCGTCGAGCGTACGAACCGCACGGCCTCATCCCTTTCGTAGCGGGCAGTTCCGGCACGCAGATGGGCGGCTGGTTCAACAAGGAAATCAACAGCGTCGCTGATCTCAAGGGCTTGAAAATGCGCATGCCCGGGATTGGCGGTGAAGCGCTGGAACGGGCGGGCGGTACGCCGGTTACGGTGGCGGGTTCTGAAGTCTTTACTGCACTGCAAAGCGGTGTTGTTGATGCCGCCGAGTGGATAGGCCCGTGGAATGACCAGGCCATGGGTCTGTACCAGGCTGCCAAATACTATTACTACCCGGGCTGGCAGGAACCTGGCAGCGCTCTGGAATGCCTGGTCAACGCGCAAGCCTGGGCGCAATTGCCGACCGATTTGCAACACATCGTCCGCAATGCCTGCCTGGCGATAACCACCGATATGCATTCCGAGTTTGAGGCGAAGAATGGCGCCAAACTGCAGGAGCTGGTGGGGCAGCACAATGTGCAATTGCGCGCCTTTCCCGATGATGTGCTGGCAGAACTGAAACGTCACACCTTTGCGATTCTGGATGATCTGGCACTTCAGGATGCAATGTTCAGTGAAACCTGGAATTCCTTCCGCAGCTTCATGGAGCAAGTGCGGGAAGCCA
Source organism: Lysobacterales bacterium (assembly GCA_031406105.1). Classification (GTDB taxonomy): domain Bacteria; phylum Pseudomonadota; class Gammaproteobacteria; order Xanthomonadales; family SZUA-36; genus JAWXBM01. Next base: position 1,766 of record JANOGQ010000379.1, read on the forward strand.
CCGATATCGGAACGCGGTACTTCCTCAACCACCGATGACGCCCGGCTTGCTGCCCGGTTCTGCAGGAGCGGGCCTGGCCCGCGAGAATTGCAGACGCACAGGAGAAAAACCATGACCTTCTCAATTCCCGCTACTGAGCTCGCTCCCACCATAGTGGCTGTGGGACTTATAGTGCTTGGTAGCTCCAGCGCGTTACAGGCGTCCCGCTGGCTGATTGTCCTGCGT
>JANOGQ010000420.1:0-6995 GCA_031406105.1 Lysobacterales bacterium
GTAAGTTAGCTCTCAGGGCCACTGGGCCACAGAACGTTGGGGTCAGAGTAAAGGGACAGAGTAAAACGCTACTCCAGCCTATCGGGTCGGTCATAGAGCTAACTTACTCTGTCCCTTTACTCTGACCCCAACGTTTTTGACCCCAACGTTTTGGTGCCAGTCGCCGGGAAAAGGGCTCTGACCCCTTTTCCCAGTTCCAGCACCCCGACCAGCAGCGCGCCCAGCACGAGGCCAATAAGTCCGGTGTACAGCAGCGTTGCGATCAAGGACCAGGGTTGGCTGAGCGCCTGTTCCAGCGCCTCTTGACCATGGTGCAATGGGGCGATGCCGTGCGCGACAATGCCACCGCCCACCAGGAACATAGCGATGGTGCCGGCTACCGAAAGGAATTTCATCAGTTTCGGTGCCATGATCAGTATGCCCCGGCCCAAGGCCTGCGCCAGCGTATTCTGGCGCCGGATAAGTGCGAAACCCGCGTCGTCCAGTTTGACTATGCAGGCCACCAGGCCATATACACCAACGGTCATGATCACCGCGATCGCGGTGAGCACTCCAAAGCGCTGCGCCAGGCCTGCCCCGGCGGCAGCACCCAGGGAAATGACGATAATTTCGGCCGAGAGAATAAAATCGGTACGGATGGCACCCTTGATTTTGGTCTTTTCAAGCTGCACAAGGTCAACATCGGGGTCGACCAGCGCCGCGTGAATTGCTGCCTCGGCGGCATCCTCCTCCGCCCGGTGCAGGAACTTGTGTACCAGCTTCTCCGCACCTTCAAAGCACAGGAAGGAACCGCCTATCATCAACAGGGGCGTGATGGCCCAGGGCATAAGCGCACTGATGAGCAGTGCTGCGGGCACCAGGATGGCCTTGTTCAGCGCCGAGCCTTTGGCTACTGCCCACACCACGGGTAGCTCGCGACTGGCGCTGATGCCCGACACCTGTTGGGCGTTGAGTGCCAGATCATCACCCAGCACGCCGGCGGTTTTTTTCGCAGCCACCTTGGTCATCACCGAAATGTCATCCAGCAAGGTGGCGATGTCATCCAGCAAAGCGAACAGACTACTGGCCATATTTATTACTCCCCAATATTGCGTTTAGCATAGCCAATCTGGTGGCAGAATTTTACCCTGAACCCAATCGACTAAAGCATTAGAATTTGGGTTGGCCAGTCGCCCGGAGACCTGATGATGGAATGGAAATTTTTTGCCACTGTTTTTGCCAGTATTTTTATTGCCGAACTGGCAGACAAAACCCAGATGGTCACCTTGTTGTTTGCGGCTGATCGGGCGGTGAGCAAGTGGGTGGTTTTTGCCGGCTCTGCCTCGGCCCTGGTGGTCGCAAGTGCTATCGGCGTGCTGGCCGGCAGTATGCTGTCGCAGTTCATCAACGTTAAGATGATGTCGATAATAACCGGCGCAGGATTCATGCTGATTGGTGCCTGGACCTTGCACCAGGGCATGAAACTGGCCTGACTGCGGTTTTGATGCGCTATGCTGAGTCCGTGATATGAACCCAACAAGCACCCATAGCCACCATCACGCGCCAGCGGATTTCAGCCGGGCTTACGCTGTGGGTGTGGTGCTGAATGTGGCTTTTGTTTTCATCGAAGCATTCTATGGATTCATCTCGGGTTCCCTGGCCCTGCTCACCGATGCCATACACAATCTCGGTGATGTGATCGGCCTGTTACTGGCCTGGGGTGCAGCCACGCTGGCCAGGCGGAAACCATCACTGCACCGCACTTATGGCTATTCCCGCGCCACCATTCTCGCGTCCTTATTCAGTGGCCTTTTATTGATGGGTGCTGTTGGCGCCATCGGCTGGGAGGCGATTAATCGCCTGATGAGCCCGGTGCAACCGGCTGGCTTGACCATCGTGGTGGTGGCAGCCATTGGCGTTGTCATTAATTCGGTAACCGCGCTGTTCTTTTTTCGCGGTAAAGACAGCGATCTGAACATCCGCGGGGCCTATTTGCACATGGCTGCCGATGCAGCGGTATCGCTGGGAGTGGTGATTTCCGGTCTGCTGATCTGGAAGTTTGGCTGGCCTGTGGTGGACCCACTGATCAGCCTGGTCATCGCCCTGGTGATTCTGCTATCGACCTGGGGCCTGTTACGCGATTCGCTCAATCTGGCAGTCGATGCTGTGCCCAAAAACGTTGATCCCGGAGCGGTGCGCAGCTACCTGTGTTCCTTGCCTGGAGTAGAGGCTGTGCATGACCTGCACATCTGGCCCATGAGCACCACCGGAACGGCCCTCACAGCCCACCTGGTGATGAATACCCTGCCGGCCGACAATCATTTCCTGCACGATACGGCGCATGGACTGGACCATCTCTTCCATATTGAACACGCCACCCTACAGATTGAGGTGGCAGACAGCACGGTGATTTGTCACCAGTCCGAAACCTGCGCCACTTGATCAGACAGGCGGCAGGGCGCGTGAAGGTATCAGGGTGTGTGAAGCTGTCAGGGTAAAAATTCAGGGTAAAAATCGAGGGAAAAGAACAGTCAGTTCAAATTATCAAACTGAATTTTTTCTTTGATCCCATTCATTGGCCCCATTCACTCAGCAACAAGCGAACCGGAGAGAGTTATCAGTTACTTTTTCATCCAGGCATTACTTTACCTCGTCGCAGCCCTGGTGGCTGTGCCATTGGCCAAGCGATTGGGCCTGGGTTCAGCACTCGGTTATCTGCTCGCGGGCGTGTTGATTGGGCCTTTTGTACTCGGACTGGTAGGTGAAAAAGAGGGCGAGGATGTGCTGCACTTCGCCGAATTCGGCGTGGTAATGATGCTGTTCATCATCGGCCTGGAAATGAAACCAGCCTTATTGTGGCGCATGCGGGTTTCCATCCTGGGTTTGGGTGGTGCCCAGGTGATTTTAACCGCCATTGCAATTGCTTTATGTGCCTGGTTCTTCGGCTTGGCCTGGCAAGTGGCTGTGGCCATCGGGTTGACCTTGTCCTTGTCATCAACGGCGATGGTGCTGCAGACCCTGGACGAGAAAGGCTGGTTGAAAACCCAGGCCGGTAAAGCAGGCTTTTCAGTGCTGCTGGCCCAGGACATCGCGGTCATCCCCATGTTGGCTTTGTTGCCCTTCCTCGCCTTGAGTGGTGATTCCACCCTTGCCACCGAAGGCTCCGGGGCGGGCTGGATCAAGCCGCTGACAACCCTGGGTGTGATCGCCGGCTTGATCCTGGCAGGCTTGTTCCTGACCCGCCCCCTGTTTCGCTGGATAGCAGATTCAAACAGCAACGAAGTATTTGTAGCGACGGCTCTGGCCCTGGTGATCGGCGCTGCCTTGCTGATGTCCTCGGTGGGTTTATCGCCCGCTTTGGGTACCTTCATAGCCGGTGTGGTTCTGGCCGACAGCGAATATCGCCACGAGCTGGAAGCAGACATCGAGCCTTTCAAAGGCCTTTTGCTGGGCCTGTTTTTTATCGCGGTAGGAGCCAGCATTGATTTTGCGCTGGTGATGCAGTCACCGATGTTGATTGCCAGCCTGGTGCTGCTGTTGATCGCCATCAAGTTTCCGGTGCTGTTATTGCTGGGGCGTATATTCGGCCTCAAGCTGGCAGATAACCTGATGTTCGCCTTCATCCTGGCCCAGGGCTCTGAATTCGCTTTCCTGTTGTTATCTTTTGCCATGCAGACCAATGTGCTGGGTTCTGAGCTGGCCAACCAGATGATCGTGGTGGTTGCACTCTCGATGATCGTCACACCTTTGATGATCATCATTTATGAGCGCTTTGTGCAGCCGCGTTTTGCCGACTTTGCATCGCCGCCTGCTGGTTCGGATGTGCAGGACCTGGCAAGCCCCGTCATCGTCGCCGGCTTTGGACGCTTTGGCCAGGGGGTGGCACGCATGCTCAAGGCAGATGGTTACCAGACCACACTGCTGGATCACGATGCCGGGCAGGTGGAGCTGTCTGCGCGATTTGGCAACAAAGTGTTTTATGGCGACCCAAGCCGGCTGGATCTGTTGCGTGCTGCAGGTGCCGAAAAAGCTCTCTTGCTGATCGTTGCGCTCGATGATCGGGAAAAGACGCTGTCACTGGTTGAAACCGCGCGCAACCATTTTCCACACCTGCGTATTCTGGCACGGGCATACGATCGTTCGCATGCGTACCAGCTGATCAAAGCAAAAGCTGATGTCGTGACGCGCGAAATGTTTGGCTCTGCCTTGCTGATGGGTGAGCAGGCATTGCGCCTGTTGGGTAACTCTGAAGAGCGGGCACAGCGGGTGACGGAGTTGTTCCGCAAACACGATGAAGAGGGCCTGGTGCGGATGTTTGAGTTATGGGGCGATGACAAAGCCTATGCCCTTGCCAGCCGACAGCACCTGACGCTGCTGGAAAAAGTACTGCAGGATGATGTGGACGACGCGGTTGAGCCGATTGCTAATACGCCAAGCGAGGCGCCGGTCAAGGATTAAAAGGCGGATATTGTCCCGCAGGAGCGCCCCCGGGCGCGATGGTTGATCGGCTCCTGGGAGCCTCCTACGCACACGATCCCACCCGACCCGGGCTTATCAGGCGGAGTTGCCGCCATCTATTGGCACGGCCGCGCCGGTAATCTGCCGTGCCGCATCAGAGGCGAGAAAAGTCACCAGTGCCGCAACTTCGTCTGCAGTAGTTACCCTGCCAGTTGGGCTGCCGAGGTTTGCTTCCTGAACCGCCTGCTCTTTACCCAGGCCACGGGCCGCACCTTCCATATACAACATGGGTGTCTCGACATCGCCGGGGCAAATCGCATTGACCCGGATATCTTCATGGGCGTGATCCAGTGCCATGGCTTTAGTCATCAACACCATGCCGCCTTTGCTGGCGCAGTAGGCAACGGCGCGCTTGCCCCCCACCAGGCCCCAATCCGACGCAATGTTCAGGATCACCCCTTTAGACTCACGCAAGTGTGGGATGGCGGCACGGCTGAGGTAAAACGGCGAGCTCAGGTTGGTGGTGATGGTCTGCAACCAATTGTCATCGCTGGTTTCTTCGGCATTGGCAGCCTCGAAAATTCCGGCATTGTTCACCAGCACATCGAGGCGGCCCAACTGCGCAATACAGGCTGCTATTAACTGATTGCATTCCTTGGCGGAAGTGAGATCACCCACCCAGGTATGTATGTTCTTTGATACATCCTGCAGCTGCTGCGTACGTGTTTTGTCACGCCCTGCGGCCATCACGGCGTAGCCGGCTTCCGAGAGGCTTGCAACAATGGCTTTACCAATACCCGAACTGGCGCCGGTGACCAGGGCAGTTTTTTCCTGCACGGTTTATTTACCTTAAGGAAGCTCTGATTAATTCGTCCATGAAGCATCAGAGCACGCAAAACAAAAAATGTCATTTTTGTTTTGCTTCATTTTCAATGATTTACAATCATCAAAAATGGCGGCACATCCTTATGCCGCGGAAACTCTGAATAAATCAGAGTTTCCTTAAATTAACTATAGACAATGGATCGACCGTGCCAAAAGCAATGACCACGCAGGAGCGCCCTCGGGCGCGACGGTTGATCGGCTCACAGGCCACCTAAGGGTTCAACAGCGCCTGCAAACGCTGAACCTGCTGGCCGATTACGCCATCAACCTCGGGCGCCAAACTGGTAAATCCGCCCTCCATGTAGCCGTGTACCCGGTAGGTAAAGGTGATGCGACTGCCCGCCGCGCCATCACTGGCAGGACTGATGGCCCAGCTCATACGACCCTGCACGGGCATATCAATCAGTGGACCCAGCGAGCCATCGAAGCGGATTTCCTCACCCGATTTAATGTAGATGATACGCAAATGCTCAACGCCGCCATCCGGCTTGCCATCTGTGCCCGGCAAACGTTCGCAGAAGCATCCGCCCAATTCTGCTCGGATGGAGAAGTTAGCCGCATCGCCACTCCAGCTGTGATCGGGGTGCCACCACTCCGCAATACGCTCGGTCAGGGTTGCCCAGGCTTCTGCTGGGCTGGCGGATGTATCAGTCGTGTGGCTGACCGTAAAGCTGCTGTCGCCTGAATGCGTCACTTCGGCTTGCGCTGCTGGCAGGGCCAAAGCACATAGCATTAAAACGCTTGTAATCTGTAGTACTGCTTTACGCATCATGATTTTGTCCTGATCAGTTCTTGCCGTCGTTCAAAAAGTATGCCTTTGATGGTGGTCTATGATCACCTGTGCCACACAGCTCGTCAGCTTACGGGCGAAAGGAATGTGCAGGAATTCATTCGGGCCATGCGCATTGGAGTTGGGGCCCAGCACGCCGGTAATCATGAACTGTGCCTCGGGAAAAGCAACGCCCAGCATGGCCATAAAGGGAATGGTTCCGCCTTCACCCATGTACAGGACGCCACGCTGATAAGCTGCCTGCGAAGCGCTTTCCAGCGAAGCATGCAGCCAGGGCGCAACCGCCGGGGCATTCCAGCCGCACGCCGCCTGGTCGGTTTTGAACTCTACTTTTGCTCCGTGGGGCGGATTAGCTTCCAGTGTTTTTTTCATCTGCGCCGTAGCTTCATCAGCATTCAATGTGGGCGGCAGGCGCATGGACAACTTCAGTGAAGTGTAGGGCCGTAACACATTGCCGGCATTTTCCAGCGCGGGCATACCGTCCACACCGGTCACCGACAAGGCCGGCCGCCAGGTGCGATTGAGGATGCGGTCAACGTTGTTGTCCTCCATGGGGCTGGTGTTACCGTGAAAGGGATAAGCCTGGAATACCTTGTCGCCCAGCTCTTCGGCCACCCTGCGGGTTTGCTCTATGCGCTGTTCGGGGATTTCGGCATGCAGGTAATCCGGCAATACGCGTCCCGTCTCGGGGTCTTCAAGGCGGCTCAACAACTGCCGCAGCACGCGGAAACTGGAAGGAACCACGCCCGAGGCATAACCAGAATGCACACCCTCTTTGAGCACATCAGCGCGCAGTGTGCCCGCAGCCAGACCACGCAACGATACCGTCAACCATAATTGCTCGTAGTTACCCGCACCCGAATCCAGGCAGACCACCAGCGAG
>JANOGQ010000458.1:0-3269 GCA_031406105.1 Lysobacterales bacterium
TCTGGGTACTTTGCTGGCGGTGTTGATTTATTTTCGCCGCGACCTGACTGGAATGGCATTGTCCTGCATCCAGCCGGTGAGCACCCCGCAACAGGCGCAGGCCCGAACCATGATGGGCTTCCTGGTTTTGGCCAGCATTCCCGCGCTGGTGGTGGGATTCCTGGCGAGGGACCTGGTTGAACTGTACTTGCGTGACCTGCGCATCCTGGCGGTAACCACCCTGGTGTTTGGTGCTGTGTTGTGGCTGGCGGACTGGCTGGGTGGTCGCGCGCGCACTCTGGAACAGATGAGCTGGCGCCACGCCCTGCTGATCGGCCTTGCGCAAACATTGGCCCTGGTGCCGGGTGTATCGCGGTCCGGCATTACATTGACGGCGGGTCGCTTTCTGGGCTTTGACGCCGCCTCAGCCGCGCGCTTTTCTTTTCTGCTGTCCATTCCCATTACTGCTGCTGCCGGTTCCTGGGCAGCTTTGAAAGTGGCAATGGGTGGGGCGACGGTCAACTGGGAACCATTCCTGCTGGGCATGGGCTTTGCCGCTCTGGCCGGCTGGGCGTGTATTGCCGCGTTCCTCGAACTTCTGCAACGCGTTGGTTTATTGCCTTTCATCATCTATCGCCTGGCATTGGGAATTTTCTTGCTCTGGCTGGTGTTCTGACAACGGGGCCATTCTCGGGCCCCGATCCTTTTTCCCTCCTGATCTTTTCCTTGAATTTGTGCACCTGATTGGTGCAGTATGGCCGGGATTGTTGCACCAATTAGGTGCTGTAGCGCACTAAACTGGTGCAATGGACGGGGCATTCAATTTAAATGGTCCCTCATATTTAACTAAAGTCAGCTCAAGTCGGTAAATATGCAGCGAAAAGCGGCGAATTGAGTTTGAGCTTCTGGCAGCACGCTCGGGCTTCAAGTTGCTGGTGGCCGCTAGGCTCGCCACATTTACCAGTGCTTGCGTGGTGGGAGTTCTTGTATAGTGTAACGTAACGCGATACGATAGTAAGCGATGATAAAAAGTTTCACGCACAGGGGGATCAAGAGATTTTATGACGCCGGGTTAAGGTTTGGGACTCAATCGGCACATGCGTCCAAACTCGCGCGTCAGCTAGCCAGATTGAATCAAGCCAAAACCCCGGCCGATATAAATATACCGGGTTGGAAGCTGCACCCATTGAAAGGCGAGCTTGCTGGTCATTGGGCGATATCTGTCAGCGGTAACTGGCGCTTGATTTTCAAGTTCACCAACGGTGATGCATTCGATGTTGATTATGGCGATTACCACTGAGAGTAAATGAAATGAATCGTATGTTTAATCCACCACACCCCGGCGAAACGCTGCGTGAAGATGTACTGCCCGAAATGGGTTTGACCATTACTGAGGCAGCCAAAGAAATGGGAATTAGCCGAGTCGCTTTGTCCAGGGTGTTGTATGGTCGTGCAGCAATTTCACCTGGGATGGCTTTACGCCTGGAAGCATGGCTCGGAGTTGAAAATGGCGGTAGCGCTGATGCCTGGCTCGGTCAGCAAGTTGCCTATGATCTTTGGCAAGCCAGGCAAAAAGTGGCTTGAATTTGTTCCGGGCGTCTTTGTCTGTCTGCTTCTGGATTTAAACTCCACATCTTCTTCAGCCTGGCGACCTTTACCAGTGCTTTCGTCGTTTGGGAGGACCGAATTATGAAAATCCATCGTGCGTCGGGTCGGTTCACGCTCCAGGTCATGCTGATGACGCTGATCGCAACCCTTACCAGCATGGCGTCCTCGCAACGCGCCGCGGCCGGCGAATTCATCTACGTGGACGGATTCGAGTCTGCGCCCGATTGCTCCGCAGTGCTCGCCTGCCCCATTCCAGCGGCCGGGAAGTCCTGCATCTCGGGCCAACTGACATCGGCTGGATCGGGGGCGCCGCTGCGCGCCTTCATCGAAGCCCAGCAGGCCTGCGGCGATGGCGCCATCGGTGGGCCCTGCGACCTGAAGTTAACGCTCGTCGACGCCCTGGATTTCGCGAGCAACCCTACCGGAAGTACGCCGCTCGCGAGTGACGCGAAGATGGTTGATGGTTGTGGGCGATTCCGCATTACCGGTATTACTCCGCCGACTTTGGGGTACGTCGCCATCGTCGTAGACGATGCGGATCCAGCGCTCGAAAGCGACCTTCACACGCCCGCCCAAGCGTTGCAGGCGCTCAGCGCCAACGCGCGTGTCGATGGTATCAACGTGGTCGCTGCGCGCAATGACACCGTGGACCTTTGGACCCAGACCGCCGGCTCGCCCTTCGGTGCGAGCAGTTTCGTGGACGTGGGTGTGGTCCTGCTGCAGTTCAGCGTGGGCGCCACCCCGCGTGCCGGCGTGACAGTGACGCTCAACGGAAGCTCCGCTCCCAGCAAGGATTACTACTTCTCAGATGCCGCGCCAGCCGAGCGAGTGCACGTCGATGTAAGTCTCATGGCCACGGGAACCAATGGCGCCGCCCTGGTCGCGAACGGCGGCTTGGTGAATTACTCCGGAGCCGGTGGAGAGCCGAGTGGATGCACGTGGCCCTCAGTTTTAGCCTCGTCGATCCCCGGCGTGCTGGTCTTCGTGGAGATCGGTTGTTAGGCGCGCCGGGATCGGCGGGCCGTACCCCGCGTGGTGGGGGTTTTGTTGTAGGCCAGCGGCACGCCTTTTGGGCTCAGGATCTATGCCCTGAGGTCGAAGCGATCCAGGTTCATCATTTTGGTCCAGGCCGCCACGAAGTCACGTACGAATGCCCGCTTCGCGTCGCCGCTCGCGTAGACCTCCGCCAGCGCCCTCAGCTGTGAATTTGAACCGAATACCAGGTCGACGACAGTCCCCGTCCACTTGAGCTTCCCTTTCGCCCGGTCGCGCCCCGCCAAAATGCCGTCAGAGGTGGCGGATTTTTGCCACTTTGTCTTCATGTCCAGCAGGTGTTGATTTGCACCAAAATTCGAACCACTGTTTCACGGTGTATTCGCACCCCAAAGTAAGTATCGATCAAGGGTGATACCCGCCAAGCGGGGAAAATGTAAGAAGTCTTGCTCAGCTGATGAGGCCGACCAGACCCCTGCCGAAAAACGGGCTGTGATGGCCGGTTTTTGCTCCTGCAAAACCGGCATACATGCCATCCCTGGCAATAACCGGTTTTTGCTCCTGCAAAACCGGCATACATGCCATCCCTGGCAATAACCCCGGATGAAGTCCGGGGCAGGCTCTGGGCAAAACGCCTGAAGCGTGTATTTAATATTGATATCCAGACTGGCGATAAGTGCGGGGGTGAT
>JANOGQ010000470.1:0-11585 GCA_031406105.1 Lysobacterales bacterium
GTGCATGAATACGCGAGTCTTGGCTACTCAATCTTCAAGTTCCACGTTTGGGGCTCGATCGAGGAAGACCTCGAACTGGTGAAATTGGTTCAGCAGACATTCGCCGGATCGGACTTCCGATTCATGATTGATCTCGAGAGCATGTACGAATTCGAGGACGCACTCAGGCTGGGACAGCAAATGGATCAGGGCCTTTTTGTCGTGTTTGAGGCGCCCGTGGACGATGTGAAGCTTGAACACTATGCAGCGCTCCGGAACGCCCTCTCCAACTTGGTCATTCCGGCCGGCTACAACATTTATTCGCCTGAGTTTATCCGTCAGGCAATCGAAATCGGTGCCTGGGACCAAGGCCGGTTTGATGCCACTGTAGTCGGCGGCATCTCGCAAGCGCTCGAGCTTCTTATGATTGCAAATGCAGCTGACCTGCCCATCGACATCCAGAGTTGGGGTCACTCACTGGCGCAGGCAGCCAACCTGCACCTGATGCTCGCCAATGAACGAACCCGTTACTTCGAGGCGCCGATGCCAAAGCAGGCTTTCGAGTTTGGAATGAAGAACGGTGACTTCATGAATCAGGGGCGAGTGCTGGCACCGGCAGGACCGGGCCTGGGTGTCGGGGTGGTTTGGAGTCGGCTGCCCGCCGCAGATTTCCACATCTCTTCCAGGTAAAGCAGAAAAAGGGACCTGACCCCTTATTCGGGAACCCATCGGGGTTGAAACCAAGGGTCACTGAAACCCTGAAGTTATGGGTCCTGAAGCAGACCCGGAATTAACCGCCAGAGTCGGGTGCCCGCTGGAGCCCGGGAAGCAGGAAAACTGGCGGCGGTTCATCAGCGGTTGCTCACCTCGCGAGCCGCAACCTCAGAATTGACCGGGATTTCTCACTTCAGGGCAGGTTCCAGCGTCGCGTTTCGATGCGCAAGGTGGCTTTTATTCCGGGCAACGTGTTCTGCTCCACCGGAATTTTGAAGCGGTAGGCACCATCGGGCAGCGCCTCGGTGACTGCCAATTCAGAGGTCAGATTAGGTGTCCTGGTATCGAACCCATAACGCAGGGTCCAGCCTTTCGGCTTGTCCCAGATAGCTTCTAAGTTGATCTTGTCCCGGTACAGGAAGCCACCGTCGTAGTGGTCATTGCCAAACCAGTTTCCACCTACCTGGTACTCAGGCACCTGGATCCGCAGATCCAGGCTGAAGCCCAGCGAAGGCCGCTGCAGGGTAACGCGTGCCTGATTGGAGAGAAAAATGCTCGCGAGCTGCACCGGCTTGCCGGCTCGCACATGCTCGTCGTAGTCGACAAAGATGGCCGATTCCTCGTCGATGGTGCGGCGATGGAGATCCCAGCGTGCTCCGCGAACCCGTCCGATCACTTCGACATGGTAGGGCGCGTGAACTTCCTTCCCGTCCTTCTTCCTGCGTTCAACGTTGGCCGGCAAAGTGATTTCCTCAATGTCGAGGAAGGCGTCGAGTCGCACGTTGCCAAAGAAGAAGCGACGCAAATTCTGGTAGCCCTCTTCAGAGTTGACGATTCCGTAATGCCCGGAGTGCGAGCGGTGTACGAAGGCGCGCGGTGAGTGCTCGGCATAAGCGTTTTTGATCTGCACCAGCCCATCGCTCATCGGCCCGATTGCCCACCTGGCGAGTGAGTAATCGCGATGATTGGTTCCGATCAGGGAAAAGAAGCGCTCGGGAGGAAACTTCCCTCCCAGGCTATGTACCGGAACTGTCTTTTTGGGCAGGTCCAGGTACTCGCGCATTCTCTTCTCATTGAAGTTCTCGCTGTTATTGATGCTCAGGAAGTCCGGCACGTTGCCAAGTAATCGCAGGTCAATACCGCCATGGGGAGTAGCGTAGGTGAATACCTTGTCCACCCGCGAATCACCGGGCGACACCTTTTGCAGCAGGCAACGGCAGATCAGCCCGCCCATCGAGTGTGCAACCAAGTAAACGCGAAATTTCTCCTGCAACTTGGGATCGAGCTCGCCGTTTTTTGTGCAGTAGCGGGATTCGAGATTGTCGATAAGGTTTTTCAGCCCTGTGGCGTAGTCCTCGATCTCGGGCCGCATGCCACTGCCGAGACTTTTCGAAACCGGCTCGTAATAGCGATAGATCCAGATCGCCCGGTCCGGTGGCCGCTTACCCTCCGCCATCTCCGAGCCATGCTCGAAGACGTCCACGTACTGCTCTTCCTTCATCAACCGCACCAGGGGCGACTCAAATATGTGCCGCACGGTTTCCTGGGTGAAAAGCTGGCGGATCTTGGTCGAGCCAATATTGAAACCCATGTAAGGGTCGGCCACCGTGTCTTCGACCGCACCCTGGGTCATGGCGTAACCGCGGATGTAGATGATCGGATAGTAGGGGCATTTCATCGAACTCACTCCTTCCTGGTGGCGGAGCCCGTGAGGGCCGCGTAGATCACGTTGATGAGTATCGCCGCTACGAACGCTGTCGCCGCAGGAACCACGAGTCCCGCCCTGCCCGACGGCAAGTCCAGCATTTGCGGAATATTGAAACCGGCAAACAGGGCGACGGTGATGCCGATGCCGAATACGAAAGCGGCCAACCAGGCCCAGATCGATGCACTGCCCTTGGCTCTTTGCCAGAAGTAGATGAAGGTCGCGCCGAGGGCGGCGCCCAACACCAGGGCCAGGAGAAAACCGACTGGCCGGAGAAATTCGACCGGCTCGCCCGAGACCTGGAATCTTGGATCCTCCACCCGCACTTCTACCGCGCCGGTGCCGTCCGACCAGAGGCGGCTCGTGGCTGAACCTGAAGCGGTGATTCTTATCTCTTTCGGCTCGAAAGTGCCGGCATCGCTGTCGAGGATGAGCGGAAAATCAGCTGGCAGCGTGCCGTGAGCGCTGACCGTTATCTCCGTTGACTCGATACCGAATCCGGCGATCGCCGGGGGATTGGCACTGACGGTAAGTTTCGGTTTGCGCAACTGCAAGTCGACAACCCTGGGCGCGAGCGGATCAATCTCGTGCCGCATCGTTACCGCTACCGGATCACTGTGCCCTTCAGAGCGGACAATGACGTCCTGCTCCCCCGCAAAACCCAGTCTGCCTATTTCAATCCTCTGTGGCGCGCCTACCAAATCCTGGCCACTGATCTTGATCGAAATGGGTGTTTCAAGGGGGGCAGCGGACCGCGGATTGTCCATGTCGGATACGGCCAGGGATATGCTGGCTGCGAAGCTCGCATCGTTCTTGTTCCAGACGAACCCGTCGCTGTAGTTGTCGACGCGCAGGTTGCTGGTACTGCCATCCGCGTTCCGCGCAATCAGCATCGTTGGAAAGGCCGTGTACGAACGACCCTGTGAGTCAGTCAATGGCGCCAGTTCGATCTGCTCGCTCTCGACGGCCAGGTATCCACCTACCTCGAGATTCGTGTCAGCAGCATCACTGATGTCTTCGCTGAGCTGCGTAGCCGGGCTGTAGCGTGTCAGGCGAACATCGCCAGGCAGCGCCGCTTTGAGCGCTGACAGGTTGAGCGCTGCCGGGTCCGCTGCGGCAGGTGGCTGGACCGCACTCTCGGCCGGCAGGACCGAAATTTCGTCGGGCCGGGTCGCGATCACATCGGGCCGGATCGAAGAGATGGCGGGCTGGGCCATCGCCTCGGCAGGCATACTAACCGCTTGCGCCGCTATTTTGAGCTGCTCGGAACTGATGACTGGCCGTCGATCGACGCGGGCTTCCGCAGCGTTTTCCTGGGCGCTTGAAATGCCAACAGGCGCACAGGACAGCAGGCAGATCATCGCCAAAATTCGGGGCGTTGCTTGCGTTCTCATTTCACACTCCCGTTGGTCGGACCCGATGATCACTGGCCGTCCCTTGTCACGGGAGCAGGTGCCAGCACTCGGAAACGACCGCAAATGGCCGCTGTTTATTCCAGCTTACAGTTAGCATAGCTCATGCCCCATAAAATGCACGGCAAAGAGCATAGACGCAAGAGCAAAGACATGTATGTATGGCTTAAAAGAAAAAAATAAAAGAAAAGACACCCACGTCTTAACTAATCTATCGCGACGCCCGCGAGTAACCCGTGTTTAAGTCAAAAACTTCATGGGTGATGAGATGGACGCCTCCCCCCATCGGATCGGCGTCGTAATGCGCCACAATGAAGATTCGTACTTTTCATTCATCAACGCAAGAAGGAGGCGTCCTCATGAAGATTAAACTACTCGGCATCGATCTGGCAAAAAATGTATTTCAACTGTGTGCTTTGAATCAGGCCAATAAGGTTTTATTCAACCGCACTGTACGTCGTGCACGGCTGCATCAGACCCTGGCTAATCTCGAACCCACCACCATCGCCATGGAAGCCTGTTCGAGCGCCCATTATTGGGGCCGAACCTTTGCCGCCATGGGTCATCGTGTTGTTTTAGTGCCAGCACAACACGTCACACCTTTTGTTCGGGGTGGCAAGAGCGATGCGCGAGATGCATTGGCGATTTGTGAAGCCGCTCAGCGTCCGGGTTTACACCCCGTGCCGATCAAGACCATTGAACAACAAGACATTCAGTTATTGCACCGCCTGCGGCAGCGACAGGTGCAACACAGCACGGCATTGGCCAATCAGATCCGTTCCCTGGGACGTGAGTATGGCGTTATCTTCCCAGCAGGGATTCACGCGCTCATCAAGCATCTACCCGATGTACTCGAAGATGGCAGCAATGAATTGTCTGCGGTCGCTCGTTATACCCTTTTCGATCAACATCAATGTCTGCGCGATGTACGTCAAGCCATAGCAGGCTTTCAGACTCAAATTGAACAGCTGGCGATGCAGCAACCCGCCTATGCGCAGTTGCAGGCCTTACCCGGTATCGGTCCACTGACTGCATCGGCTTACATTGCCGCTGTTGGCAAAGGCAGTCAGTTCCAATGTGGCCGACAAGTCAGCGCCTGGCTGGGGTTGGTGCCACGCCAGTTCGGTACTGGTGGCCAGATTCAACTCAAAGGCATCACCAAGAGTGGTGATCGACATCTGCGCACATTAATGATCCACGGTGCACGAGCAGCGATCACTCGGGGACTGAAAAACTGTCCCCCCTTGGCACAATGGGTACAACCCATCATAGACCGACGGGGATTTAACAAAGCGGTGGTGGCATTGGCCAATAAACTGACGCGTATCAGTTGGGTGGTGGTCGCTACCGGTAGGCCGTTTGATCAAAAGCAGGCTTTTAAACCTGCCGATTAAGTCTGCCCAGCCGATGAGGCAATAAGTCAAACGCCCTGGGAGAACCTGAACTAAGACGTGGCCAATAAGCCGTATGGGTGTATAGGTCCCGGGGCATCTCGTAACTCATCCAGGGTCGGAGCATCGATGTGCTCCAGCAAGAACCCGAATATATGTCAGCAGACTGTTTCTTTATTGGGCTTGGCAGCAACAATCTGAACCACAAGGCCTTCACAGGAAGGAGGGGTTCGGCTAACCAGAACAAAGGATTAAGGGCCTAAAACCGCTTGACATCAAGGAGGCGTCCATATGTGTCTTTTTTTCTCTTCTTCGTTTTTCTTATCAACTGTTTTGCAGAGGTGAACGCCCATGACCATAGACTGGCTCAACTTTACTCCCTGGACTGCTCTGGCTGGGGGTGTCCTGATCGGGCTGGCAGCCAGCCTTTTCGTGCTGGCCAATGGGCGCATCGCCGGCATCAGCGGCTTGCTGGGCAGCCTGCTGGAGGCCGGAGCGGAGGGTCGTGGGGAGAAAGCCCTGTTCCTTGCCGGACTGCTGTTGGCGCCGCTGGTTTGGGGGCTGTTTACTGTGCTGCCGATGATTGAGTTCCAGAGCGGTGCGCCTGGCCTGGTGTGTGCTGGCTTGCTGGTGGGGCTTGGTACCCGCTATGGCTCGGGCTGTACCAGCGGGCATGGTGTCTGTGGTTTGGCGAGGATGTCGCGGCGCTCGGTGGTTGCCACTGGCGCCTTCATGGCCAGCGGCTTTGCCACGGTGTTTGTCATTCGTCACTTACTGGAAGCCTGAACATGCGCAAACTGACCGCGTTTCTTGCCGGTTTGATTTTTGGTTTGGGCCTGTTGCTGGCTGGCATGGCCAATCCGGCCAAGGTGCTCGGCTTTCTCGATCTGGCGGGCAACTGGGATCCGTCGCTGGCGCTGGTCATGGTGGGTGCCATTGCAGTGGCCATTGTGCCGCTGAACTGGGCACGCCGGCAGCAGCAGTCATTGCTGGGTGCGCCCATGCGGTTACCGGTTAGCAGCAAACTGGATCGGCGGCTGATAGTTGGCAGCCTGGTGTTTGGTATCGGCTGGGGTATTGCTGGCATCTGCCCGGGTCCAGCCGTCGCCATCACGCTGACAGGTCACTGGCAAAGTCTTGTTTTCATGCTGGCCATGCTGACCGGCTTCTGGGGCTATGGCGTGCTGCAATCGCGGCGCGCAGATTGATCGGTGGAGGTGAATTCAGCACAGTTTCTTTCTGCAACAATATGCTGGTAGGTTATTCTTCTATGGAACAACGCCCAGTAGGTTACACTTCAGTCCATCCTCGGCCAATCCAACGCGCTACTCGTACTGGTCCGGTTTCAACCGTGAGTTTGCCTGGGCAGCAAAAAACAGCTGAAGCGCGGGCACAGGCCGGCCGCAGGGCTGCCCGGCCATATCGGAAATGCCATGGAGATCAAAAGGGCGTTGCAGCAGGCAGGCCTTTTCGTTGATGACATCAAAGCGCGAGATCAATAAATGAATTTACCCAGAGACATCGGCATGCTTGAAGCCAGCGATTTTCCGAACATGACAAGTCGGGCCCTGGCGGAAGCCCAGCCCTTTTGCCCAACCGCAAGCACTCTCTTGCAAGCGGATCTGGAAAATATCTGTTTGAGAATCCCGGAACCGGGCCATGCCTTAAGTCATTTGCCATCCTTGGCACCCTCCAACTCCACCAAAAATCGGCGATTCGCTGGTTGCACAAGAGCGCATACTTTGATGAAACCCAAAATTAACCCTCTGCCAGTTAGCACAATTATCCGGGCAAGACTGCATAGCCCGAAGCGCACCGGCCTGGGCCCCTTATTTGCCGCCGTGGCGTTTTGCCTGTCGTTTAGCCCACTGACCTTTAGCCCAATCGCCGCTGCCGAACTGGATCGAACCATATTACCGCTTACCGAACCAGCCCGGCCAACGTCCACCGTGCTTGACGTCCGAAATGCCACGCCACCTCCACGTTTCGAGGTCAAGGCACCAGCAGGCGCGCCCAACGTGGTGCTGATTCTGATTGATGACCTCGGGTTCGCGGGCACAAGCTCGTTCGGTGGACCGGTTGCAACCCCCAACTTTGACCGGATTGCCAACGAGGGCATTCGCTTCAACAATTTCCACACTCAGTCAACTTGTTCGCCCACCCGCGCATCATTGCTGAGCGGGCGCAATCCCCACGTGGCCAACATGGGTGGCATCACCGAGGCGGGCACGGCGTTTCCAGGCCATACGGCACAGATTCCCAACGAGGTGGCGCCACTTGCTGAGATGCTGCGACTGAATGGCTTTAGCACAGCAGCATTCGGTAAATGGCATCAGACCCCACCCTGGGAGTCCAGCGTCTCCGGCCCATTTGACCGATGGCCCACCAGCCAGGGCTTTGACAAGTTTTATGGATTCATTGGTTTTTCGACCAACCACTGGGCCCCTGCAATTGTTGAAGGCACCTCGCGCATCGAGCCGCCCCAGGATCCGAAATTCAACTTTATGACAGCCATGGCCGATCAGGCCATCGACTGGGTGCGGTTTCAAAACGCTTTGACGCCAGATCGTCCGTTTTTTGTCTACTTCGCTCCCGGTGCGGTGCGCGCTCCTCATCACCCACCGGAAGAATGGTCGCAGCGCTGGAAGGGCAAGTTTGACCAGGGCTGGGACAAAATGCGCGAGCAAACACTGGCTCGTCAGCTCGAGCTTGGCGTTGTTCCGCCAGGGACAAAGTTGACGCCCCGTTCACCCGCCATTCCCGCGTGGGATACGCTTACCGAAGAACAGCGGCGCCTGGTCACGAGGCAAGCGGAGGTATTCGCAGGTTTCCTTGAGTTCACCGATCATGAAATCGGCCGGGTGATCGAAGCGGTCCGGGAGCTTGGGGAACTCGACAACACACTGGTCATTTTCGTGGCAGGTGACAACGGCATGAGCGCCGAGGGTCAAAGCTGGGGCACGCTCAATGAATACACCTATTTCAACGGGGTCGAGTCAAGCGTTGAAGACCTTGCCAAGCGTGTCGATGACTGGGGTGGCCCGATGACGCTGCCTCACATGGCACGTGGCTGGGCTCAGGTTTTCAGCTCGCCCTTTGAATATGTCAAACAAGTAGGTTCGGATTACGGCGGCACCAAGGTTGGCATGGCCATTCGCTGGCCGAAAGGTGGTGTGCCAGCCGAAGACAAGCCCCGTCAGCAATTCCATTTCGTGTCCGATGTGGCCCCCACCATTCTCGAAGCGGTCGGCCTGCCCGAACCCAAGATGGTCAACGGCACGGTGCAACGGCCCATGGACGGGATCAGCATGAGTTATACATTCCAGGATGCCGGTGCCGAGGAGCGACGCAAAACCCAATACCTCGAAAACTTCGGCAACCGCGGCATTTACCACGAAGGGTGGCTGGCACGGACCATCAACAGGGCGCCGTGGGAGACGCAGGTAAGAAGTTCGCTGGAGGACAGCACATGGGATCTGTTCGACACGAAAGCCGACTTCAGTCTTTCCAATAATCTGGCGGCGCAACATCCGGAGAAACTGCTTGAACTGCAGGCACTCTTCATGGAGGAAGCGAGCAAGAATTTCGTTTTGCCCATCGATGTCCGTACACTTGCGCGCGCCGTGCCATCGATCGCCGGGCGCCCTGACTTGATGGCCGGGCGCACGCAACTGGTTCTGTCCCAGGGCATGTCCGGTATGTCTGAAAACGTATTTATCGATGTCAAAAACCACTCCAAAACCATTACTGCCGATATCGTGGTCCCGAAGGATGGCGGGAATGGAGCGATCCTGGTTCAGGGCGGACGCTTCGGCGGCTGGGCGCTGTATGTGCAGGATGGGGTGCCAGCCTATCACTACAACTTCCTGAACATTGATCGCTTCACGATTGCCGCCAAACAGCCCTTGCCGCCGGGAAAGGCCACGATCCGTTTTGAGTTTGACTACGATGGAGGAGGTATTGGCAAAGGCGGCACCGGCAGTCTTTTTGTGAATGACGAGAAGGTCGCCGAGGGTCGCATCGAACGCACCCAGCCTCGACTGTTTTCTGCCGACGAGACAGCAGACGTCGGGATTGACTTGCACACCCCAGTCGTCGAGGCGATCGGTGCCGGCCCTTCGTCGCGATTCACCGGCCTGGTCCCAAGGGTTGTCGTGGAAGTAAGTCCTTAGCTTCGACCGTCGCTGGCGACATCACTGGCGGTGCCATCGACAGCGCATGACCGCTGTGTCAGCCTACAACCATATTCCGCGCAGGCCGATTGGATCTTTTATCGAGTTGGGTGGCGGCGGACAATAAGGAGTAAATCGATCACATGGCACATCTGTTCTCACGTTTCCGCATTCGTGCCCTCGGCGTCGCAACTCGCCTCTTGCCTGCGCCTACACCGTTCATGCTGACGGGGCCGGGCTCGGCGCCCGGGCTCGCCCGATTGATCGCCGACTGCGGCGCTCGATCCGTCCTGGTTGTGACCGATAAGGTGCTGGTCGAGCTCGGGGTCGTCGCCCCGGTGTTGAACGCGTTGAAGGAGGCTGGTCTCGCGGTGACGGTGTTTTCGGAGGTCGAGCCCGATCCCACCATCGACATCATCATGGCGGGACTCGCGCTACTCCGGGCCTCGGGGGCGACCGCGGTGCTTGCGGTCGGCGGCGGCTCGTCCATAGACGCCGCGAAAGCCATGATCGCGTGCCATGCGAGCAATCGTAGTCCGCAGCAGCTGGATGGTTTCTTCAAGGTACGCGCCCCGGTTCTGCCTTTCTTTGCGGTTCCGACCACAGCGGGCAGCGGCTCGGAAGTGACTATCGCTTCGGTGGTCTCCGATCCGGGGGCGGGTCGGAAATTCGCCATTGTCGACAACAAGCTGGTTCCGGCGGTGATCGCGCTGGATCCGAACCTCATGCTCGGCCTGCCGCGGCCAGTGACCGCCGCCACCGGCATGGACGCGCTGACGCACGCCATCGAATCCCACCTCTCGACGCTCGCCACACCGGCGACGCGAGCGCTGTCCGTGGCTGCGGCGCGCACGATCCTGCGCGACCTGCCACGGGCCTGCGAAGACGGTCGCGACATCGCCGCACGACAGAGTCTCGCCGTTGCATCGTGCATGGCTGGCATGGCCTTCACCAAGGTTAGCGTGGGCTATGTACACGCCATCGCCCACCAGCTCGGCCCGCTCTATCACCTCCCACACGGCTACCTCAACGCCATCCTGCTGCCTTACGTGCTCGATTTCTATGCAGACGGCGCCGCCTCGCGGATGGCGGATCTCGCGCGCGCCTGCGGGCTCGGAGCAGCTGGCGAGGACCCCCGGTCGCTCGCGCTGAGTCTGATCGCCGCAATTCGACAGCTGAACGCGTCTATCGGCATCCCGGCAACGATCGAGCAGATCGCCGACGCAGATATCCCCGAGATCGTGCAGCGTGCGCTGGCGGAGGCGCACGGCACCTACCCGGTGCCAATCTATATGTCGGCCGCCGACTGCACGACCGTCGTGCGGCGTGCGGCTGGCCGAGTCATGGCCGCCGCGATGGATCATCCCTCACGCGCGGTTGCAGCAAGTCCCGAAACAAAGGAAAACTAAGCCATGGAATCGTCTGTCCTCACCCTTGCCGAGTGCCTCAAACTGCAACGCGCCGCCTACAGGGCCAATCCGTACCCTGACCTTATGCAGCGCAAGGGCGACCTTGCGGCGCTGCACCGGTTCCTTGAGGAAAACGAGGCAGCGATCATCGAAGCTATCGAGGCCGACTTCGGCGTGCGGCCAGCGACCGAGACACGCCTGATCGAACTCTTCCCGGTGCGTCAAGGCATCCACGACACCCTTGGGCAAATAGCCAAATGGATGAAGCCAAAGCGCCGATCGGTCGATCAACTCATCTTCCCCGGCGCAAAGAACCGTGTCGTTCCCCAGCCTCTCGGGATCGTGGGCGTGATGGTTCCCTGGAACTTCCCGATCTTTCTCTCGTTCGGTCCGCTGGTCGACATCGTGGCTGCCGGCAACCGGGCGATGGTGAAGATGTCGGATCGCTCCACCCACCTGGCACGCCTGCTCATCGAGGTGTTTCCGAAATACCTGCCCATTGAAAAGGTCGCGTTCTTCGAAGACCTCGGGCGCGGGCCAGACTTTTCGAAGCTTCCGTTCGACCACATGATCTTTACCGGCTCGGGCGCCGTTGGGCGCGCCGTCATGGCGTCCGCGGCGGCCAACCTGTGCCCGGTGACCCTGGAGCTGGGCGGCAAGGCCCCGGCGGTGGTCGCGCCAGACTTTCCGCTAGAGACAGCCGCCGAGCGCATCCTCTGGGCCAAGTGCATGAACGCCGGCCAGGTGTGCGTGAACGTGGACTACCTGTTCCTGCCCGAAGCCAGCATCGATGCGTTCGTGGC
>JANOGQ010000511.1:0-10211 GCA_031406105.1 Lysobacterales bacterium
CGGGTTTATTCCGACTTTCCGGGCTCACCTTTCTGCCGTGTCAAATGTAGGAGCACCTTGGGCGCGATCAATCAGGAATTGTCGGCCCCTCCTGAACTCCCAGTAACACCTCCAGCTTCTTTTCGGAGCATTTCGCCGCAAAGCATTAACACTCTGCTTCACGCCCTGCCAGAATCGCCTCATGAAAACTCCACGCATGCCCCGCTTTTACCTGATCTGCCTGTGCAGCCTGATCATCAGCCTTCTGATGCAAAACGCAAACGCAGAAAACGACCCTCTGCAAATGCAGTTCACCGAACTCGCTCCCGGTGTGTGGCTGGGCAATCGGCCCGACAGCACCCGCCTGCCCGTTACCCCCAACACCACCTTCGTGGTGAGCGATGAGGGCGTAGTGGTGTTCGATGGCGGTAACCTGCCGCTAGTGGCCGATCGCGTGATCGAAAAAATCCGCAGCATTACCGGAAAACCCGTCACCCACGTGGTGATCAGCCACTGGCACATGGACCACGTACTCGGCGTGTCGCGCTATCTGCAGGGCTTCCCCAACGTGCAGGTAATTGCCCACCCATACACGCGCGAGCTGATACTCCGATACCTGGCCGTGCACGAGCAGGACATGCGCAATACCATGTCCGACAATGCGCCCGACATTGAAGCCCTGCTGGCGTCTGAACAAGGTGCAGCCCTGGATGAACGCACCCGCACCTGGTTCCGGCAATTCATCGATGCCGCAGATTTGCTGGAAGAGCAGTACCGCAACTTCGTACCCGCTTATCCCCAGGTGGTGTTCAGCGATGCACTCACCATCCATTCAGGCCAGCGGGAAATCCAACTGCTGCACCCCGGCACCGGCAACACACCGGGCGACCTGGTGATGTGGCTGCCCCAGGAAAAAATCCTCGCCACCGGCGATATCGTGGTGTGGCCCATCCCCTACGGCCACGGCGGACGCGCCGGCCCTTGGGCGAAAACCCTGCGAACCCTGGCCGACATGGATGACGGCATCGGTGACGATATGAACGACGACATTGACGGGGGCATGGGCGCCGACATGGTTCACGACATGCGCGGCGAAATGGCCGACATCATGGACTTCGAGCAACTCATCCCCGGCCATGGCGATGTGCAGGTGAATCGCGACTACCTCGAACTGATGGCCAACACCCTCGACAGCGTTGCCACCCAGGTAGCAAGTCTCAGCAGCGAGGGCAGGTCGCTGGAAGAAACCCAGGCCGCCGTCGACCTTTCAACCTTCGAATCGCAATTCGCCCTGGGCGATACCTTCCTGCGGGACCGATTCAATGAGTGGTTCAAACAACCGATTGTGGAAGCGGCATGGAAAGAAGCCAATGGCGAAGAACCGGAGATCGTCCAGTAGGAGCGACGCGCAAGGCCTTGTAGGAGCGAGCCGTGCTCGCGACTGGAGGTTGGAAGGTCCAAAGGCTGAGGTATGGACCCCGGCTCGGGGGCCAAGCTGCCCAGCTCGCTCGGAGTAAGCCGATGGCCACGCACTTCAGCCAGCAAGTGTGCGTGAATTCCATGTTCTAGATTCCAGAATGCAGAACGAACAAAACCTCACCACAGTCTCCGCTATTCTAGAATTCACTTTAATGTGCGTTCCCGCGGGAACGCCGGGTGCGCCGGGAAAACGTCTGCGAAAGTAGGTCAATCGCGTCGTAATCACCGCAATTCAACCCAGCGGCAATTTCCTACAGAAAGACCGCTTCGTTATCCGTATCGTGGAGGAAACCAAAAGCTTGTAACCAACAAAGTTAACATATATGTTAACTAGTGAAGTATCGATCCATTCATGACTTTGCAGGCAGACATCAATCGCGTCAGGAAAAATTGGCGAAACGAAATAACGGGAGACAACAGATGAAACAGCCTGGCAAGCAGAAGCAATCCGACAGGGAACGCGACCTCGCCAGAGGTGCTTTTCTGTTCCGGGTGACAGAGGACATCCTCGTTGCCATGGAAGATGGTGGCGTCACCAAGGCGGAACTGGCGCAGCGGTTGGGCAAGAGCAAAGCGCGGATCAGCCAACTGCTCTCCGGGGAGACCAACATGACCATCGGAACGCTGGCCGACATCGCTTTCGCGCTTGGCCTGACGCCCGACAAGACCTTTCGGGAATACTCCGACCACTAAGTTAACTGGTTCTATACACATCACGCCGATGGCCAATTTTAACAACCACCACAATCAACTCATTGTTCCGAATCTCATAAAGAATTCGATAAACACCCTGCCGGATTCGGTATTTTTCCTGACCAGACAGTTTTTCAACACCAGGAGGCCGAGGCTCCGATCTCAGGGCTTCAATGCGTTGCAAAATTCGTTTGATGTCCTTTTTTGGAATCTGGCGCAAGTCTTTTGCAACAGATTGCCTGAAAATGACCTCAAATTTTTCCATGAACCTTTAAGTCATTTAAAAGCACTTCATAAGTAATGGTGGGTTCGTTAATTCGCTGATCATAGGCGTCCAGATCTTCCTGATCTTCCTGCAATGCGTCACGAACTGCGTCATTTACCAGATCTGATACGGATCGGTGCGTAATGGCAGCCTTTAAGCGCAAAGCCTGGTGGATTTCAGGTTCAAAATAGACTGTAGATCGTTTAGATGAGTTGCTCATAGATTTTTCCTCCATAAACAACCATAGCGACATAACGTTATAGCGTCAAGACGTCATGCTATTCAGCCGAAACTGGATTGCCATCAAATCACAATTTCTCTCCGTCACCCCGGCCCCCGAGCCGGGGTCCAACCAAGTCTTCGCTATCCTGGAATCTGCTTTAATGTTCCCGCGGGAACGCCGGTGGGGCGGCATGAAGCCCGCGTTTACCGGTGAATACGGGAGTAATAGCCGCAATTCAATTCAGCAGCGATTTCCTACAGAAAGACCGCTTCGTTATCCGTATCGTGGAGGCATCCAGGATATTCGTGTTAGGGGGCGGCGATGACATTGCAAAAGTTTTTGTGGTTTAAGGTGCACCCGCTTTCCTATCCAGCATGCGATAGTCAATAAATTTCTCTTGCCACAACTCCGTCATTGACGTATGGTTTTTCCGAGAGGAAATTGAACATGAGTAAAAAAACCAAAGGCATGACGGGCACTGAACTGGGCAACATGTTGCTTGAATCAGTTCGTCAAATGAAAGCAGGCAAAGCAGCTCGAGTCACACAGATTGCCACCAACCAGGTTGCCGCCGCTCGCCTGAAGTCAGGGTTATCCCAAACTGATTTCGCCCAGGCGCTTCAAATTTCACCACGTACCCTGCAGGAGTGGGAGCAAGGTCGTCGTGAACCGTCGGGCGCAGCTAAAGCACTGATAGAAATCGCGTTCCGGCACCCGGAAGTGATCAGGGAGGGATTGCTGGGTTAGCCACTCCCTGCTTGAGTTGAAGTGGGCTTCCTGAGCCCGAAAGTTTAATTCCGGCAGAATCGCCATAATTAAAAGCGAGGCCTATCTGCTCAAAATAGCCAAATATTGAGAATCAATTAGGCTAAGTTCTCAAAAACGGTTATATTTGAGCAAATAAACGGCAGTTTGCACAAAGCAGGGGAAAAATGAGCACCTATTCTCCAAAGGATTTCCCGCCCGCAGCATCTCTGGAAACGGCCGCCGTGTTGCGGGCGTTGGTGCCGGCACACCGTTACCTGGCAGAACTGAAAGGCCTGGCTCGCTCCATTCCCAATGAAGGGCTGTTGATCTCCACCCTGTCGCTACAGGAGGCCCAGAGCAGTTCAGAAATCGAAAACATCATTACCACCCAGGATGCACTCTACAAGTACCAGATCCAGCCAGACAATGCCGACCCCGTAAGCAAAGAGGTAGCGCATTACGCGATCGGGCTGGAAATTGGCGCGCGTGAGGTTCGTGCCAGCGGCTTGCTGACACTCAACACCATTCGTGCGGTTCAGCAAGCGCTGGAGGGCAACACGGCAGGCTTTCGTAAAACTCAGGGCACAGTATTGCGCAATGAGCAAAGCGGCGAAGTGATATACACCCCACCTTCGCCGGAACAGATTGACGGACTGATGAGTGAACTGGAGAAATTCATTCACTCTGAAACACCGTTGGACCCGCTGGTAAAAATGGCGCTGATCCATCACCAGTTTGAAACCATTCACCCGTTCTACGATGGCAATGGCCGCACCGGGCGAATCATCAATATTCTTTACCTGCTGAAAGAACAACTACTCGATACACCCATTCTGTACCTGAGCCGTTACATCAGCCAGAACAAATCGGAGTACTACCGCGGCCTGCAACAAGTGCGGGATCACAGTGAGTGGGAGCCCTGGCTGCTGTATATGCTCAAAGGGGTGGCCGTAACCGCGCAACACACCACACGCCTGGTGGAAGGCATCGGTAGCCTGCTGCAAAAACACAAACAGGAGATTCGCGCCAACTACCGGTTCTACAGCCAGGATCTCATCAACCACATTTTCCGCCACCCCTATACCAAAGTGGCCTTCCTGGAGCGCGACCTTGCCGTGTCGCGGGCCACAGCAACGCGATACCTGGATGCGCTTGCGCAAGGCAGCATACTCACCAAGCATCGCCTTGGGCGGGAAAACTACTACATCAACCGGGAATTGGTGAACCTGCTGTTCAATATGCCTGCGTTGGATCGTCAGTTTTGACCTGATTGCCAAGGTATGCCCCAAGTGACTCCCTTGAACTATAAAAATTGCAATTTCAGGACCCGATCCCAGCCTCAGTCCTTAAGTTGATGACTTCCACAGGATGGTAGTTTCTTGTCTAGAAATTCAAATCCCTTTGGTGTCCAATATTGCTTTCTGTCCACGTAACATGGACAATAGAAAATAATGGACAAACAACCAAACGAACTTGAGCTTTTGAACGGTGCAATCGCTGCCGCGCACGCTAATGGGGTAGACCTTAAAGTAAAAGCGACTGAACAGCGTGTTGGCGAAAAACGGGTAGATGCAATCGTAGCGCTCCAGGTACACGGCAAGACCACGCAATATTTGGCAGAGGTAAAAAAAGGCCTGCGTCCTGCCACGCTAGGCGCCACTCTCCTGCAACTGAATCTGTTGGAAACTTTAGGTAACCCGGTGATGTTGGTGACTGACTACGTTACCCCGCAACTGGCGGATACCTTGCGGGAGCGAGGAGTCGCTTTTCTGGACACCGCTGGAAACGCATACATCAACCAACCGCCATTGATGGTATGGATAAAGGGGCAACGTCCTGCAGAGAAACCGGGCCTCGAACCAACCAATGGGCGCGCGTTCAAGCCCACCGGTCTTAAAGTAGTATTTGCCTTGCTCTGCCAACTCCAATGGGTTGACAAGCCGTATCGGGAGTTGGCAGCGCTCGCCGGTGTGGCCCATGGAACCGTGGGCTGGGTGATGGCCGATCTGATTCAAGACGGTTTTATTATTACGCTGGGTGATCAGCGCCGCCTGAGAGATCGCCGCCGTTTGCTGGATATTTGGGTTGAGGCCTACGCGCGGACTTTGCGGCCCAAGCTGTTGCTGGGCCGTTATCAGGCCCCCGCTCGTGACTGGTGGGAAAAAGCCAAGGCGAAAGAGTTTGGCTTGCAACTGGGTGCTGAGCCGGCGGCCGCAAAAATAGATCAATATCTGCATCCTGGTATGGTCACGTTTTACGGTGAAAAACCCCCTGGGCAATTCATCGCGAAACACCAACTGCGAACCGACCCTGCAGGTAACGTTGAATTTCGCCAACGCTTTTGGAACTTCGATTACGAGTGGGAATGGCCCGACTTGGTGCCACCCGTCTTGATCTATGCCGACTTGCTGGCCGCGGGAGATGCGCGTTGCATCGAGGCTGCCGAGCGTATCTACAAGTTGCATCTTGCTCGACTTTTCGAACAGGATTGAGCTGAGTTACTTGGCCGATTTGGCCGATGCCATCCATCGGGTGAGATCTAGGTTAGGCGCATAAGTTAACCAAATCACTTGTAAGTGCTCTCAAAATAGCTACAATCGTAGCGAAACTGAGAACATAAGGCTTGATGTGACCAAAAAACCCATCGATTTCCTGTTCAGCCCGTACCGGCGTCAATTACTGGCCGTGCTGTTCATCCGACCCGACGAGCAATTTCACGTTCGTGAACTGGACCGGCTGACTGGCATATCCGCAGGATCGCTGCATAGGGAACTGAAGGCCATGGCTGGCGCGGGTCTGCTTCGCCAGGAACGCCAGGGAAACCTGGTGCTGTACCAGGCGGATCGCAGCTGCCTGATCTACGATGAACTGGCTTCCATTTTTCGTAAAACCATTGGTTTGGCGACGCTGCTGAGCGATGCCCTCGCTCAACTTGCTAATAATATTCAGTTTGCTTTTGTGTTTGGTTCAATGGCATCCGGTAATCAGGTGGCCACCAGCGACCTGGATATTTGCGTTTTGGGCGATGTGAAACTGATCGAAGTAGTGAAAGCGTTGGGAGCCCTTCAAGGCAGTCTGAACCGAGAGATCAATCCTGTGGTGATGACTTCTGACGAGTTTTTGAGGCAATTGTCTGATGACAGCCGCTTTGCGCAACGTATAGTGGAAGAGCCAAAAATCTTTGTAATAGGGGACGAGGGTGAGTTTAGAAAACTTACTGAAAATCGGACAACTCGCTGAGCATAAAACCAACGCCAGGCAAGTGAGTAAGTTGCTGGAGTCATCCAGCAGAAGCCTGGCAGATGCCCGTCAAGCTTCCATTACTCCGGAAACCCGGCTCGAAGCGGGCTACAGAGCGATCATGCAGCTGAGTATGGTTGCGCTTTGGGCCAGTGGCTACCGGCCCACCAGTAAGCCCGGGCATCATGCAACCATGATTCAGTCGCTGGTCACATCCGTTGGCCTGGATACCGACGAGATGCGCCTGCTCGACACATTTCGCGTCAAGCGTATTGCCATCAGTTACAGTGGTGAGGATATGGACGAGGCCAGTGTGGCATCGTGCATTGAAGCTGCGCAGCGACTCACGCAGCATGTACATAACTGGTTAGCCAATAACAAACCTGAGTTAATTCAATGAACGCCAGCTCTATTAACCAAAACTCTGGAACTGTAACTACACTGTATTTCAGAGAACAAATCGCGTCTCCGAGATAAATCTTTGTAAACAAGTGCATTTTCTCATCAGACACGAATTTCTGCTAACTAACCGTGTAGTGACCTGATTGCCAAGGTATGACCCGAGTGATACCCTTGTGCCATGAAAATTGCAATCTCAGTACCCGATCCCATCTTTGAAGCTGCCGAACAATTGGCAAAACAGAGAAATGTTCCTCGCAGCAGGATTTTTTCTGAAGCGCTCGAAGCCTATCTGGAAATCCAGGGGCCGGCTGCCGTCACTGCCAAGCTTAACCAGGTTTACGCAAAAGAGGGCGCAGAACTCCCGCCTGATATGGCGCAGGCGCAATTTGATTCCTTGAATCATGAAGCGTGGTGAAATCTGGTGGGCGTCTCTGGAGCAACCCCGCGGATCAGAGCCTGGGTACCGCAGACCGGTTCTGGTAGTCCAGGCTGACTCGTTCAACGAAAGCCGCATAGCTACAGTCCTGGTGGCTGTTATTACTTCCAACCTTGCATTGTCCGAAGCGCCTGGAAATGTTCGCATTGGCAAGTCTGATTCAAAACTCGCAAAGGCTTCAGTCGTAAACGTCTCACAGATCCTGACTCTGGATCGCAGGTACCTGACCAAACGAGCCGGCCGATTACCCAACGCGATCATGAGCCGGGTGTCTGAAGGCTTGAGCCTGGTGTTGGGACTTTGAGCCACTACAAGTCAGCACAGCGAAATATCCGGAATCCAGCGCTGCCCCTAAACCAACCGTTTCCAAACATCGCCTCACTCCCCCATTTACCATAACCCCTACCCACCCGTACACTCAATTCTACCTAGACCGAAAGGGAACACGGTTTACGAAAGGGGATCACCAAGGGACCACAGCGGAGCCACCTGCTCTCGCTGTTCTTCGAGAACCATCCATTTTCAACGTCATCCCGGCCCCCGAGCCGGGATCCACTTTTGTCGTCATTCCAGAATCTCGCCCCCTTTCGCCCGTCATTCCAGAATCTCGCGCAGCGAGACCTTCTGGAATCCAGATTTTCTGGTCATTTGACAAAAGCAAACTGAAATGACCCGCCAAACCACCCTCCTCGAAGACGTGGTAAGCCTACCCTGGCCAGTAGGCGCCATAGCCGCAGCCGTAACCTTCGGCATTTTCCAATTCCTGCAGCACAACCCACCAGACGGTGTTTCCGGGCAGGTCGTAGTAAGCATCGCAAAAGTCTTTGGTTGGGTAATTCCAGGGTTGTTCTTACTGGGTGCATTCATTTCCCTCCTCACCCAGCTCGTACGCAGCAAATGCTTCAAAACCACAAATTCCATAGCCGACATCCGCAGCCTCACCTGGCGCTAATTCGAATCCTACATCGGCGAAAAAACCTACGTGCAATGCAAACACTGGAAAACCAACCAGGTGGGCGTGGACAAAGTGCGCGAACTGCTCGGCAGCATGACCGCCGGAGGCGCGCACTCCGGCATATTCGTCACCAGCGGCACCTACACCCAACCTGCCAGAGACCTGGCGCGGGAGTGTGGGATTCGGTTGGTGGGGGGAGATGAGTTGGCCGGCTCGCTCGGCGCTATCAGCGGAAGAACCGAGTCCCCAGCACAATCAGCGGATAGTGGTACAGTGACTTGCCCCATTTGTGAGTCACCGATGGTGAATCGAACTGCGAGGAGAGGCGCAAATGCAGGTAACAAATTCTGGGGTTGCAGCAAATTTCCAAATTGTCGCGGCATCCAAAATAGTTAGATCAAGACTTTTATAAAAATAGAATATTTTTTTGGGGGGAAGTTATTCAAATGAAGAAGATCACCGGCATCTCCAGCTTAGTGCTTTTCCACTTGAGCAAAAGTGGAAGGTTTGTTTTGGAAACTCCGCTCAGACCCGTGACCTAATGTCAGATTGGAGCACAAGAAAACAAGTTTTCGACTGGCTTGATGCCCAGCAGAACATGTATGGGGATGTGCTGTCGCGAGAATTGCTCAGCGAAGGACTGCAACTAGACGGGCAGCGTGTACCATTGATTGGGCCTCAAGGCATATTCAAGCCGCGTATTTGCGACCTACCAATCAGCATTACTTCAATTCCTGACGGTCCGTATGACGATGGCTATGCAGAAAGCGGCCAAATTCTCTACAAGTATCGGGGAACCGACCCAAGGCATCATGAGAATGTTGGTTTACGAACTGCGATGAAAAATAAAGTGCCACTCGTATATTTCTTTCGCGTGATGCCTGGCCGTTATCTAGCAGAGTATCCGGTCTTCATAGTTAACGACAGCCCACAAAATCTTACCTTCAACGTGCAGGTGGATGACAAGCTTTACCGAAATCGGGCCCCAGATGGAGAAATGGTGGTTGAAGACGCATCTACTGAGTTCAGGCGCGAATACATCACTGCTCAAGTGCGCCAGCGGGTCCACCAGAAGTCCTTTCGAGAAAGGGTGTTGCGGGCTTACTCAAAACAATGCGCAATTTGTAACTTGAAGCACGAGCAATTGTTGGATGCTGCCCACATTATCCCTGACAGCGAAGAAATGGGGGTTCCGTCTGTTAATAACGGCATGGCTCTGTGCAAGATTCATCATGCAGCTTTTGACCGTATGTTCATCGGAATACGGCCCGACCGCACCGTGATCGTAAGGAGCGGCCTTTTGACTGAGACAGATGGCCCAATGCTCAAGCACGGGCTCCAGGGTATGCATCTCAAACGAATTAACGTACCGTCAAGAAGGTTGGACTGGCCCAAAGAGAGTCTGCTTGAATCACGATTTGAGAAATTCATAAGTCAGACTAGTAAGAGTTAACACCTAAACGGGTACCGGAAACTCAAAATCAATCAATAAATGATAAGAATCAATGAGATGTTCGCCAAATGGTAAGACTTGAAGACATTAAAAAAGACTCACAGCTCCGTGGCTTAGTCCCAGACCAGGTCGTCCGCGTGGTTTCTGTAGAGCCAGTTGGGAATGATGCAATCACTGCATACTACAAGAACGCGCAAGGTGTGCTTTCAGAGCAGATGCTATTTCGCTCAGATGAAACTCGCCTTGCGTTAGCGACGGAAGGTCGTGCATGGGCGTTCGATGCCCCTGGCGCTGAATTCAAACTGGGGTTGGAAGCCTATCGAATTAGCCTCGCCCATC
>JANOGQ010000517.1:0-7608 GCA_031406105.1 Lysobacterales bacterium
AATGGTGGCCGGAGGCTTATTGCCCTGGGCCGTGGTTGACGACTACAAGGCCAATATCTTTAAAGATGTTTTCCCGAAGCTGGTGGCCAGGCCGGATCTGGTTTTGCGGGACGGTGGCCTGGTGGCCTACGCTTTTCGCAAGAACAGTCCGCAGTTTGCGGCGGCCATCAATGCACATGTGAAGAATTACAGTGCTGGCAGCCTGCACGGCAATATTTTGCTGAATCGTTACCTGCGGGATTTCAAGTGGGTTGAGAATGCTCTGGATACAGAGGACTACGGTCGATTTGAAAAACTGGTTCACCTGTTCGGTCAATACGGTGAGCAATACGGCATGGATGCCTTGCTGATGGCAGCCCAGGGTTACCAGGAGTCGCGGCTGGATCAGTCGGCCCGCAGCCACGTCGGTGCAGTTGGCATAATGCAGCTCCTACCCAGCACGGCGGCAGACCAGAATGTTGGCATTCCGGATATCAGCTCAGAGGAAAACAACATCCACGCAGGCGTGAAGTATTTGCAGTTCCTGCGTTCGCGGTACTTTTCTGATCCGGACATTGATCCGCTGAATCAGACCTTGCTGGCCATGGCTGCTTACAATGCCGGCCCTGCCAGAGTAGCCGCTATGCGCAAAAAGGCGGGTGAGCAGGGCCTGGATCCGAATCGGTGGTTTGGCAATGTTGAGGTTGTGGCTGCCAAAGAGGTGGGATCCGAAACAGTAAAATACGTTGCCAATATTTATAAATACTATGTCGCTTATCGCATGGCCGCAGAACAAATGAATGCCCGCAGTAAAGAACGCAAACTTCAGGGGATTGACCAGGGTTGAACGATATCTCGATGAACGATCCACAAATTGCCGCAAGCAGCCAGCCGACACTGACCAGGTGGTTCAGCCCGCGCCGGTGGCAGTTCTGGGTGCTGCTGCTGTTGCTGGCTTACACCCTGGGTGGCTTTTTTGGTGCGCCCTGGCTGCTGGAGCGGATGGCTACCCGAAAAATCGCTGAACTCGATCGCACTCTCCGTTTCGGCGACATCAAGGTCAATCCCTTCCTGCTGACCCTGCAAATGCGGGACGCAAAAATGCAGGACAGCGATGGTGTTCTGCTATTTGCTTTCGACGACTATTTCTTTGATCTGCAAACCAGCAGTCTGTTTCGCCGGGCCTGGACTTTCAAGGAAATCCACCTCACTGGCCTGCAGCTCAACTGGGAGCGCTTTTCACCAGGCGATGACAGGTTCGGGCGGCTGATAGATTCGTTTCCTGTTGCCCAGGAACCCGCGCCTGAACTTACCTCGCCGGGCTTGCCCAGGCTGATTATCCAGAAACTGCAGATCAACGATGCGGGTGTGTTGCTGACGGATCATCTCGATCATGGCAAGTTTGATACGGTGCTTGGGCCGATCAATCTCGAGGTGCAGAACCTCAGCTCGCTGCCAAACGATTCCGGGCAGCAGCAGGCTCACATCAAAACACCTTCGGGTGGCGAGATCGCCTGGCAAGGCAGTTTGCAGCTGTCACCGCTGCAATCCATGGGCAAAGTTTCAGTCAAGGGCAGGTTATTGTCAGACCTGGGACACTACCTTGCCTTGTTTACCTCGGCAAAAGTTACCGGTGAAGACCTGAATTGGGGGTTTGACTACCACATCGAGCAGGCTGCTGACCAATCCCTGACTGCCAGAATTGAGAATCTGCAAGCCCGCTTTGAAGATTGGAAATTGTTCCTGCCGGAAGAGGCAGAACCATTTCTGGGCCTGCCGCAGCTGCAGATTACGGGTGGCAGTTTGCAATGGCCGCAACAGATCCTGAATCTGTCCACGGTGAGCTTGCAACAACCCAGCGTGCGGCTGGTGATGGCAGCGGACGGCAGTCTCAACCTGGATAAACTGCTGGCCGACTTTGCTGCCGATGAATCAAGCCCCGAAAGCAGCCCGCAAAGCAGTACGCAAAGCAGTCCGCAAACGGCCAATACCAACGGTGCAGCGGCCCCCTGGAAAGTGACAGTGGCCAGACTCGATATCGAACAGGCCAGGGTCGAGCTTGAGGATCTCAGTACCGAACCCCCAGCCCAGGTGGTTTTGCAGGATATCAAGGTCGCAGTGACTGACATCAGTAATCAGGATGGGGCCAGCCTACCTGTGCAGGCTGGTTTCACCCTGGCCAGCGGCGGAACAGGGAGCTTCGATGGCCAGGCCGTGGTGCTGCCGGAGTTTTCCAGCAGCGGCCAATTCAATCTGGATGGCTTGCAGTTGCAGATCGTTCAACCCTGGGTCAACGATATCGCCCGGGTCACGCTAAGCTCTGGCGATGTCAGCTTGAACGGCCAGATAGAGATCAGTCCACAACAGGCCGGTGCATTCCAGGGTTCGGTATCGATAGGCGAGCTGGAGGTACGCGACAGGCTGCACCAAGAAAAACTGCTTGGCTGGAAGCAGTTACATATTGACCGGCTGGAAGCCGACCTGGCTGCCAACACCTTGCAGACTTCCGAGCTGAATATCAATCAAGCTTACGGGCGCTTGCAGATAGCCGCAGACCGCAGAACCAATCTCGACGGCTTGATGATTGCAGGCAGCGCCGACGAAGCCGCGCAAAATGCCGCAAGCGAAGCGCCAGCAATGGCCATTACCGTGGCGGGATTCAAGATCAAGGATGCCAGCCTGGATTTCTCCGACCTGACGCTGCCTTTGCCATTTGCCGCAGCCATCCGTTCCATGGACGGCACCATCTCCACCTTGGCCACCCAAAGCGATCAGCCCGCACGTGTGAGCCTGGAAGGGCAGGTTAACGAATACAGCCTGGCCAGAATTGGGGGCAGCCTGAATGCCTGGTCACCCTTGAGTTTTACCGATATCCAGATGACTTTCCGCAACCTGGAAATGGAGCGCATGACACCCTATACCATCGAGTTTGCCGGCTGGAAGATTGATGCTGGCCGCATGGACCTTGACCTGGACTACAAAATCAACCAGGGCCAGCTGAACGGTGCGAACGATGTGGTGATTCGCGAGCTGACAGTGGGCGACAAAGTAGAAAGTCCCACCGGCGCCAGCTTACCGCTGAAATTTGCAGTGGCCTTGTTGAAGGACAGCGATGGCGTGATTGACGTGGATCTGCCGGTCGAAGGCAATCTGAACGACCCCTCCTTCAGGATCGGCGGCATTGTCTGGAAAGCCATAGGTAATCTGCTGGCGAAAGTGGCAACAGCGCCTTTCCGCTTGTTAGGCTCGCTGGTCGGAGTGGATTCAGAAGACTTTGGTACCTTGCGCTTCGGTGCTGGGCTCGCAGAAATTTCACCACCTGATCGTGAACAGCTGGTGAAACTGGCTGAGGCCATGCGGCAAAGGCCTGAACTACGCCTCGAAGTGGCGGGCAGTTATGCAGTAGCCGTCGACCAGCCTGCGCTGC
This sequence comes from Lysobacterales bacterium, assembly GCA_031406105.1. Taxonomy (GTDB): domain Bacteria; phylum Pseudomonadota; class Gammaproteobacteria; order Xanthomonadales; family SZUA-36; genus JAWXBM01. Next base: position 3,407 of record JANOGQ010000517.1, read on the forward strand.
AATTCCGTCAGGTTGACGGGCGCATCGAGCAGGCCATCGCTGGCCTGGAAAGCAGTGACGATGCCCTGATCACAGCGCAGCGCCGCCAGGTGATGGAACAGATGGCTGCTGGTGCGCTAGCTGGGCTTGATTTGATCGCCCTGCAGCAGGAGTTCAGCAAAGTACCGGAAGGTGAAGATCCTGAAAAGTCTACAGCTATGCTGGATGAGACCGCATACGTGGAAGCTTTGCGGCAGAAACTCATTGAGGCCGAGCCGGTCTCTGATGAAGTTTTGCAAGCTCTGGGCAAGGCCCGTGCCGAGGCGGTAATTGCTCAACTGGCAGGAGATGGCACCGCCAGCCCCTTGCCGCTCCTTGAACAGCCAGTTGTAGCCCTGGAAAATGCGGACAATGGCGAAGTTCCAATGGAGTTGAAGGTGGAAGCTGCAGTCGAATGATTGCGGCTGTATCGCCAGCCAACAACTGATTGACTCGGGTAATTCCCCCCTGGAGAGACACATGTCGAGATGGCTTAAAGAGCCTTTGCTGCACTTCCTTGTTCTTGGTGCATTGATATTCCTGGTGTATGGCCGGCTGTCGGATGAACGCAGTGCTGATGAAATATTCATCAGCAGCGGCCAGCAGGATAACCTGATCAACACCTTTACCCGAACCTGGCAACGCCCACCCACGCCCGCGGAATTTAAAGGCTTGCTGGACGATTATGTGCGCGAAGAAATTGCCTATCGCGAGGGCACTGCCATGGGGCTGAACGACAATGACGTCATCATTCGTCGTCGGCTGAGGCAGAAACTCGAATTACTGGCTGAAGATGTGGCTAGCCTGAGCGCGCCTGACGATGCCCAGTTGCAGGCTTTCCTTGATGAAAACAGCGATGAGTATCTGATTGAACCGAGGTTCAGCTTCCAGCAGATCTATTTCAGCCCTGATCGGCGCGAAGACCCCGCCGCAGATGCCGAGCTTCAGCTTGCCCAGTTGCTGGCGGCGTCAGAATCGCTGGACTATTCCGCGCTGGGCGACTCCATCGCCATACCCGGTAAAGTTGAGGATTTGCGCCTGAGTGAAATCGCACGCGTATTCGGCAGCAATTTCAGCGCTCAGCTGATGGAAAAACATTCCGCGCAATTGGCCGGGCCAAAAAGCAAGCAGGCAGGCGGACAGGCAAGTGATCAGGCAAGTGATCAGGCCAGTGATCAGGCAAGTGATCAGGCAGGTGATCAGGTGGGCGACCAGGCAAGTGGTGAGCTGGGCAGCCAGTGGACAGGACCATTGGCATCCGGTTTCGGTTTGCACCTGGTGAAAGTTACCCAGTATGTACCGGGCACCATACCTTCCCTGGAGCAGGTGCGCGATGCCCTGCAACGCGACTGGTTCAGTGTGCAACGACGTGCAGCAGTAGATGGCCTCTATCAGCGCCTGGCCGGGAACTACAACATCGAAATTGAGCCACTTGATGCTGGCCCGGCAGCGGATTCGACCGACGCGGAAGAGGCCTCGGCGCAATGAAGTTGTTGTGTCGAAGGTTAGGACAGAGCTTCGACCAGAGCTTCCACCTGAGCTTCCACCTGAGCTTATTGGGTTGCAAGCTTCGCAAAGGTCAGTTGGGTTGGCTGCTGTTCATCCTGTTGCTATCGGCAGATGCCTTGTGGGCGCACGAAATCCGACCAGCCTACCTCCGTATCCAGCAAACGGCTGCCGAACAATTTGAGGTGCTGTGGCGCGTTCCAGCCAAGGGCGAAATGCGTTTGGGTATTTACATTGCCATGCCGGTGCTATGTGAAACTGCAGGTGAAGCTTTGCGCTGGATGGAAGGAGGGACTTTCGTCGAGCGCTGGAGCACCCATTGTCCGGGTGGGCTGGTGGGGCAAACCGTGACAGTGGAGGGCTTGTCTTCCACTTTCATTGACGCCCTGGGGCGCTTTGAGCGGCTGGATGGAACCCATCAGGTGGTGAGGCTCACGCCTTCAGAGCCCTACTTTGTTTTGACTGGAACAGAATCCCTGGCGCAGGTGGCAAGCACTTACGGCTGGTTGGGGGTAGAGCATATCCTGCTGGGCATTGATCATCTGCTGTTCGTACTTGCACTGTTGCTGCTGGTACCCAACACACGATCTTTGATCTGGACCATCACTGCATTTACGCTGGCACATAGTCTGACCCTCGGTGCAGCCACCATGGGTTGGGTGCAGGTGCCGCAAGGGCCGGTGGAGGCAGTGATTGCCCTGAGCATATTGCTCGTTGCCATGGAAATTGTGCACTGGCGCCAGGGCAAAGACGGCATTACGCGGCGTTGGCCGTGGTTGGTTGCCTTCATTTTCGGGCTGTTGCACGGCTTTGGCTTTGCCGGTGCCTTGAGTGAAATCGGCCTGCCGCAACATTCGATCCCTTTTGCACTGCTGTTTTTCAACCTGGGGGTAGAAGCAGGGCAATTGCTGTTTATCGCTGCCGTGTTGCTGATCTGGGCCTTACTGCGCCGAATCCAATGGCCTGAATGGATCTGGCGCGTACCGGTTTATGCCATCGGTTCAATGGCGGCATTCTGGACCATAGAGCGCATTGCCGGGTTCGTTCCCTGAGTTCTTTTCCCGGGGATTCCCCGAGTTATTTCCTTGGGTTCTTTCCCCGAGAGTTCTTTCTTTGGTGTCATTCCAATAAACTGTCGTGATTTTCTTGCGCTGGATAAACTCTTTATGGCCATTCGCGAAATCATCCGCATGGGGCATCCCACACTGCGTCAGGTTGCGCGGCCCATTCTGCAATCTGAGCTGCGAGAGCCATGGCTGCATCAGCTGATCGAAGACATGCAAGAAACCCTGCCAGCAGCTGGTGGTATTGGTCTGGCAGCGCCGCAAGTCAATGTGCCGGTGCGGCTGGCCATTATTGAAATCGAAGGCGCTGTCACACGCTACGGCGAAATCGAAGCCATGCCGCTAACCGTGTTTATCAACCCCGAAATTGAAGTGCTGAATCCAGCTACCGCGGGTTACTGGGAGGGTTGTTTATCGGTACCCGGTTTGCGCGGTTATGTGGAGCGGCCGCAGCATGTGCGTGTTAAGGCACTCGGCATGGATGGCCAGGAGTTCGAACTGGAACTGCTCGGTTTCCTGGCCACGGTATTCCAGCACGAGTTCGATCACCTTGACGGAAAATTGTACGTGGATCGTTTGCAAGACACGCGCCTGCTCGTATTTGAAGACCAGCTGTCAGCAAATCAAGCACTGCTGGATTAAGGACTTGATGAAGTTGTGCCACCCGCGATTTCCATCCTGGACACCTAGGGAAGCTCTGATTAATTCGTCCCTGAAGCATCAGAGCACGCAAAACAAAAAATGTCATTTTTGTTCTGCTTCATTTTCAATGATTTACAATCATCGAAAATGGCGGCACATCCTTGTACCGCGGCAACTCTGAATGAATCAGAGTTGCCCTAGTGGCCTGTAACAGGTCAAGTGCTTTCTATGCGCTTATTCGTCTTGAGCCCGGAGAATGCTGTATCCCGAGTAAACCATCAATTGCAATATCTTCGTCGATAAGTGGCCAGTGAATACCATAGCCAGCGGGAGAAACTTTGAAATTTGCCACCTCTTCATCTGAAGCCGTGGCAAGCACTTTTGAGATATCCACTAAGTTAAAGACGTGTGATTTTCCATCAATTTCAAGCGAAAGCTTGCCGCCACTAATTCTGATGTCTCTTAAAATGTGGCAGCTTTTCACGGAAGTTTTCTCTCCTGGAATTCGTTCCACTGATCAACGATATATTCAAAATGGTTGGCATAGTCTACTCAAAGATTATGACTGGGAGCATAGGCATGAAATGTGCTCAGGCATCAAAACCAGACCATGATGCCTCTGCGAAGTATGGGATATGGGAGATTTCCTGAAACTGTGTAGGAAATTGGCTTCAGCTCGACTTTGGTGAGGTTTAAGTTTTTCGGGCCGCTTTGCGGGCAGACATCAGACAATCGTGCCATCATGCCGCCATGAGCCCCCAACAAGAACCTGTCCAAGAACCCGTACCGATCGAAACCGAAGCTGGCCTGCGGCGTGAAATCAGTCAGCTGGGTTTCGCCACCATTTCACTCAATGGTGTCATCGGCGCCGGAATTTTCGCCTTGCCTGCGGTGGCTGCTGCGGCTACCGGCTTGTTCAGTCCCTGGCTGATTCTGATCTGCGGCCTTCTGATCATGCCGATCGTGCTGTTG
>JANOGQ010000551.1:0-4738 GCA_031406105.1 Lysobacterales bacterium
CGTCTGGCGGTTGAGTTGCTTCCATCTCGGCGATGGCCGCTCTTACGCCATCGAGGTCACCCACATAACCGGGCAGTTCGACCGGAAAATACAAGGCATTGGCCCGCCAGCCTTCCGGGTAGGGAACCTCCCTGGCATCGATACGCGCTTTGATTTCCAGGAACAGTTCCCTGGCCTCCGCTGTTTCGCCGAGCGCCAGCAGGCCTTCGGCGCGCGCGATGTTATAGACCTCCGGCGCATTTACCGGGCTGCGATATGGCTCTGGCCAGTTTTCCAGGGCCAGTCGAATGTTTTCGGGGTCCCGGGTCAGTGCTGCATAATAGGCCCTAACGGAAAAGTAGATTTCGGACTCGGGCGTTCCTTGCTGAATCGATTGCCAGGCCCGGGCAATGTTTCCCTGCAATTCCCACATCGCGGCGAAATTGATCGGGTCAACATCCTCTTCAATATTGAATGAAAGGGCACGCGCAACAGCAGCCTTGGCTTCTTCAAAACGGCCCAATTTGCTGAACGACTCAATCAGGCTTGAGTGCAGATCGACGTTGAGCGGGTCCAGCCGGCCGCCCATTTCCAGCAGGGTGATGGCTTCGTCGAAGCGCCCGGCGCGGCGCGCGGCGAAAGCTTTGCCGGCAATCGCCTGTGGGTAGTTGGGTGACTTTTCCAGGGCCAGGTCAAATTCGGCATCGGCCGCGGCATAATCCAGGTGGCCCCAGTAATGGTAGTAGCCGCGTGCCATGTGGGTCTCGATTGCATCCGGTGCGAGTTCTTCAGCCTTCTGCAAAGAGCGGTCAGCAGCGGCGATCCAGTCGCCTTCTTCGGCCGTATACCAGTACAGGGCAATTTCACTGTAGCCTTTGGCTGCGTAGGCCTCGCCGAATTCGGGATCGAGAGCAATGGCCTTATTGAAATGCTCGATCGATCCAAGCAAGTCCGCTCCGCCGCTCACTCCTGCCGCCGCAGAAGCTAACTTGCCGGCGACAAATGCATCGTAAGCGGCGAGATTAGCGGTCGGGCGTTTAGCCAGCTCCGCTTCGTCGGAAGCCGACAATACGGCGTTCAATGCGCTGGCGATGGCCTTGGTGATTTCCGACTGGATATCAAAAATATTATCGGCCGTCAGCTCGCGGTCATAAATCTCCGCCCAGATATGATCATCGGTTGCTACATCGATCAGCTGGACGTTGATGCGAACGCGGTTACCCGCCCGCTGCACAGCGCCTTCCATCACGGTGGCAACACCCAACTCCCGGCCGATGTCGGGAATTTTCCGGTCAGAGCCTTTAAAGCCCAGGACGGAGGTGCGCGAGATGACGTGCAGGTCAGCGATCTTGGACAGGTGGGTCAGCAGGTCGTCGTGCATGCCGTCGGTAAAAAACGCGTCATCGGGGTTGGGGCTGCGATTGAAGAAGGGCAGTACGGCGATGGATTTTTCCAGTGGAGTTGCGGCTTCAGCTTTCGGGGAAGCGGCGGGCGCTTCGACCTGGTCCTGGGTAATTGTTTCTTCGGCGCCCTTTTCTGCCAAGGCTTCGGTCGCTACCGGCTCCGGATCAACAGCGGTTTTGTTTGTGTCCTTGAGCAGAATCACCCCGCCAAGAATAATGATGCCGGCAATGATGGCGTAATCGAGTTTGCGGCCGGTATCTGAGGTGATGCTTTTGTCTTCCGGGACGTTTTCGGTACGGACCACGCCTTCGGGTGTCAGCTCAAAGGCCCACGCGAGGATCAGGGCGATGGGCAGGCCGATAATGAGCAGCGCAACCACGATGCCATCGAACCAGTCTGGCAGATTCATGGCGTCTTCAAGGGTCGAGGCGATTTGCACCAGCACCCAGCCGGCAACGAGGTACATACCCGCTACCCGCACTACGTTACGTCGGCGTAACTCCTTGAAAAAATTTCCCATAAAATCAGCGGTCCAGAGTTTCCGGCAGAGACTCTAGCATGATACAGAAGCAGGCGGCGATATCGCCCGGCAGCGAGTCATTTGGTGGGTTGGATGTGTGCGAGGTGGCGTTCTACTCGAATCCGTCCCAGAAGACCGTCACGACGTTCGAGACGCAGTAGAGACCCTTGTACTGGGTGCAGGTGCTGGTCAGCCCCGACCAGAGGTTGTCGGCCCGATCGGGCCGACCAGACGTTCCATTACCGGCTTCCGAGGTCCAGTCGGCGCAGGTCGACGCCAGGAGGCCCGTCGCTGAGCTCCCCGTCCAGACCTCGCTATGGATCGGCTGACCGTTCTCGTCGACGAGGAAGGGATCGTCCAGGGTGGAGTCGATCAGGTCAGCTTTCGTGTCGGCGATCAGGAAGCCGTCGACGCGTCGAAAGGGGCCATCCGTCGTGATACGGTCTTTCGCGGGGAGGGCTGCGTCGGAGAGCCACGGCACGAAACTCTCAGGAGCTGGTAGACGCGCCGCCGCGGCGAGAGCCTGACAGGCGGCCGTTGCGCCGGCAACGCCTGCGAGGCCACCGGTCGCCGTCCAGGTTGAGAGGTCGCCCGAGCCGACCTCGGAGGTGCGGAAGACGAGCGCTCCGGCACCGGTCTGGCGTCGCGGCGTGGCGCCGCCGGATCCGACTTCCAGGCAGAGCAGTCGATGCGCTCCGCTACAGGACGAGGAGGCTCCCACGGACCACTCCGTAGTGATGCTGTGGGTGACTCCTCCGTCCCAGGACTGGCCCGCGCCCGAGCTCGTCCAGTCGAGGCAGCGCCTCGAACTGGCGACGCCATTCGTGCCTGTTCCAGTCATGAAATTGTGGTCGGTGAACACCGTCCCGGTCTCGGTGACCCGAGCCGTTGTCCACGGTCCAACCGCCGGATCGACGAACTCTGTGAGTTCGGGGGCCCACGGCACGCCGTCGACCCGCACCCAGGGTCCGGCTCCAGAGAGCGTCTGGCCGCCGCACGGCGAGGCGTCGAAGCGCTTGCCATCCAACCCCTGCACGCGGCACCATGCGTCGTCGAGCGTGTCCGACATCCAGGCGCGGAAGACGGGCGAACCTGCGGTCGCGAAGCCGACCGCCTCCGCGCGCGTCTGGCAGATATGATCGGCTGCATTGAGGCCGGTGAGCCCGGTCCCGCTGGTTTCGACCCAGTGGCCGGCGTCCGCGCTGTCGCCCAGGTTTCCGAAGCCGCTCGTTGAGGTGACAAAAGCGATCTTGAAGCCTTCTTCGGTCGTGGCGGTGGCGGGAGCGGGAGCGCCGGCAAGCAGAGGAAGCAGCACGCCGACCGCGAGCCTCGCGTGTCGAGAAATAAGTGGGAACGGCAAGTCGGGCTCCTGGAGTCTTTCTCGACTCTCGAAAGACGGCATTTGATGTTGTCACGTCGCGATTGCCGGTACAAGTCGGAGTGCAGTGGTCTGACAAATCCGGATACCCATTTGGGTGATACCCATTCCGCCGCAGAGGAGGTGTTCAATGGTGCAAGAGCGACGCTGTCTTGCACATGAATTCAAGCTGGAAGTTGCCGCCGCATGCCTCAAGAAACTAAAAGGCAGGCCGGGCTCCAATCGGTTCGGTAACCGCAAGGCCCGCTTCCACCGCGCCCGCCGGGCCACTCACGATCGACTGGCACAGCTCCTGAACACTCTCAGCCAACGCATCGTCAGGGTGCTGGAGCGTCGTGGATTGTTGATCGCTGATGCGGGCGAACCGTATCTGGAGTTCGGGGTCGGATCGAACCTGGATCACATCCAGGCGGCCTCGATCAACTATCGTATCGCCGTCGGCCCGCACGCGGGCCGCAAGGCCGTCACCCTGGCCAGCCTGCCCCGGACTCGATCAGGGGAGCCGGGGCCGGAGCAGGCCCACTCAAAGCGTGGCCCGGCATGACGACTGAAAAGAAAAACCCCGCCGTAGCGGGGTTTTCCAGAACTTCCTTTTCGAACGTCACCCCGGCGCAGGCCGGGGTCCAATACCCGATGGGTGCTGGATTCCGGCGTTCGCCGGAATGGCGGGACCTTATTACATCATGCCGCCCATACCACCCATTCCGCCCATATCCCCGCCACCACCGTGACCATGCGACTCCTCCTTCGGAGCCTCGGCCACCATAGCTTCGGTGGTGATCATCAAGCCAGCAATGGACGCTGCATGCTGCAGGGCTGAACGGACCACCTTGGTTGGATCCAGGATACCGGCCTTGATCATGTCAACGTATTCACCGGTTGCTGCGTTGTAGCCGAAGTTGCCTTTGCCTTCAGTGACTTTGTTCAGTACCACTGAAGCTTCATCACCGGCGTTGGTAACGATCTGGCGCAGGGGCTCGGTCATGGCACGACGTGCAATGGCGATACCCACATCCTGGTCTTCGTTAGCACCTTTCAGTTTCTCCAGTTTGGCAATGGCGCGTATCAAAGCGACGCCGCCGCCAGGTACCACGCCTTCTTCAACGGCCGCACGGGTTGCGTGCAGCGCGTCTTCAACGCGGGCTTTCTTCTCTTTCATTTCCACTTCAGTGGATGCGCCAACCTTGATTACAGCCACACCGCCGGCCAGCTTGGCTACGCGCTCCTGCAGCTTTTCGCGATCATAATCAGAAGAGGATTCCTCGATTTGGGCACGGATCTGCTTTACGCGGCCTTCAATCTGCTTGCTGTCACCGGCACCGTCGATAATGGTGGTGTTTTCTTTGGTGATGCTGATTTTCTTGGCAGAGCCCAGGTTATCCAGCGTGGCCTTTTCCAGGCTCAGGCCGACTTCCTCGGAAATGACGGTACCGCCAGTCAGCACTGCGATGTCTTCC
>JANOGQ010000572.1:0-3411 GCA_031406105.1 Lysobacterales bacterium
ACCCCTTTCGCCATGGCTGCCGCACTGGCCTACCTGGGTGATCCGCTGGTCGACCGGCTGGAGCGTCTCAGAATCATCCGCTGGCCGGTCAGTCGGACGGCAGCAGTCAGCGTGGTTTTTGTTCTGCTGAGCCTGTTGCTGGCGGGCATGTTGCTGTTGGTTATCCCTAAAACGATTGAGCAGATTCGCCAGTTGATTGAGCGTGTGCCTATGATCCTGGAATGGGTCGTAAAAACCGCCATACCCTGGGTTGAAGCAAAGCTCGGGCTTGAATTCCCTGCCATTGATGTGGCCAGCCTGACCGAAACTTTCAAGACTTACTGGAAGGAACTGGGCGGCGCGGCGGTTAACCTGATCGGTTCTGTTTCTGCAGGCGGCCAATTTTTGGTGAACAGCCTGTTGACTTTCGTGCTGGTACCGGTGGTGAGCTTCTACCTGTTGCGCGACTGGAACAAACTGATCGAGGGTATACGGCGGCTGATACCGACCCGCGTCGAACCCATCGTCAGCGGCCTGGCCATGGAAATAGACGATGTCATGGGCGCATTCATCCGTGGCCAGTTAATGGTCATGGTGGCCTTGGGGCTGATTTATACCTTGGGCTTGTGGATCATAGGCCTGGACCTGGCTTTTGCAATCGGCATGCTGGCCGGATTGTTGAGCATAGTGCCTTACCTGGGCACGCTGGTAGGCGTGGTGGCGGCTTTGATAGCTGCATCCTTCCAGTTCCAGGACCTGATCCATCCGCTGTTGGTCTTGCTGGTATTCAGCGTTGGCCAGACTCTGGAAGGCATGGTGCTCACTCCCAAACTGGTCGGTGATCAGGTTGGGCTGCATCCCGTAGCGGTGATTTTTGCTGTACTCGCCGGCGGTCAGCTGTTTGGTTTCCTGGGCATACTGCTGGCTTTGCCGGTGGCGTCTGCTTTGAATGTGCTGCTGCGCTATGCGGATGTGCAATATCGCAAAAGTCATCTGTTCCATGCGGCTGAGCCTTGTGAGGAATCTCAAAGCAGGTCTCAGGCACCGCCAGTGGAAGATAGCGTGCAAGGCTGAGTCTGCATGGCTGCATCCCAACAGATATTGCTGCCCCTGGAAGGCCGTCGTCCCGATCGCTTTGAAGATTTCGTGGCGGGGGCAAATACGGTGCTGCTGAATGCGCTGCAGGAACTGTTCAGCAGCGACGCCCAGTGTCTGTTTCTCACTGGCCCATCGGGCAGTGGCAAAACCCACTTGCTGAATGCAAGCTGCAATCAGGCCAGCCAGTTAGGCCTCCAGGCCTTTTATATTGCACCCGGACGGCTCAATGAACAGGCTGCCGCTGGGCTGGCAGAACTGGATCATATGGATCTGGTTTGCGTGGATGATATCGACACCTGCATAGGCCAGAGGGTGTGGGAGGAAGCCCTGTTTCATTGCTTCAACCGATTGCGTGACGCCGGTGGCAGCCTGGTGGTCAGCAGCAGTACGCCGCTGTCAGGGCTGGTTTTCAGTCTGCCTGACCTCGCTTCCCGCCTGGCCTGGGGGCTGCGCTTGCAATTGCAGGCGCTGGACGATGCGGGCAAAGCCGAGGTGTTGCAACGCTGGGCCCGGGCACACGACATCAACCTGCCTGAAGATGTGCAGATTTACTTGCTGAACCGCGGCCCGCGCGATTTGCCATCCTTATTGGATAGTTTGCAGGCGCTGCGGCGAAGCGCTTTATCGGCCAAGCGCAAAATCACGGTGCCGCTGGCGCGGGAAGTTTTGCAGTCTCAGGGGTCCTAGCAGCCTGGGCAGTTTTCCGCTGGCGGCCAATAGCTGCCAGGCATTGGTATAATCGCGGCTACTGTTTCGGCGCAGACTGATATCGAAAGGCGTGCTGCAACGGGGTTATCGGTCTCACTTCAGCGCGGCCTGTCTGCGTTTCTATCGGAGAAGTTCATGCTGAGCAAGCTCGAAATCACCCGCAATTGGCTGCCACGCTACACTGGCATGCCACTGGACAAATTTGGCGAATACATTCTGCTGACCAATTTCAGCAATTACGTCAGGCAGTTCGCCGAGCAGTTCAATTGCGAAATCTATGGCCAGGACCGGGCCATGCAGGCGGCCAGCAATGATGCCGGCTTAACCATCATCAATTTCGGCATGGGTTCCAGCCAGGCGGCAACCATCATGGACTTGCTCACTGCGGTGGCCCCCAAAGGTGTGCTGTTCCTGGGTAAATGCGGTGGTCTTAAAAAGTCCACTGAAATCGGTCACTTCATTTTGCCCATCGCGGCCATTCGTGGCGAAGGCACCAGTGACGATTATTTCGATCCACAGGTACCGGCCTTGCCTTCATTCAAACTGCACAAGTTTGTGTCCGACAAAATCCTGGAACATGGCGTGGATTATCGCTCGGGGGTGATTTACACCACCAATCGCAGGGTCTGGGAACACGACGAGGATTTTCATCAGCGGCTGCATGAAATGACCTGTATCGGTATCGACATGGAAACCGCGACTCTGTTCATCGTTGGGCATGCCAACGAAATCTCACGCGGTGCATTGCTGCTGGTGTCGGATGTGCCGGTCACACCGGATGGCGTGAAAACCGAAGAGTCAGACAAGAAAGTGACTTCGGACTGGGTAGGACTTCATCTGAAAATCGGCATCGAAGCCATGACTGAGCTGGGCAACAAGGGCGAAAAGATCAAGCATTTCCGTTATTGAGACCCCAGCCAGGACATCAATTGTGCAACCTGAAGGGCCAAGGACCAGAAGAAGGTGAGACTGCGAAGCAGTCGAGAAGCTGGCCTGGGCCATCGGAAAACCCTTAGCGCCGTCGGGCTCGCTAACAATCCTGAGCAAAAGCTTAACCCGGGCCAACCTGGCCCGGGATCAAGTATGGGCAGAACGACTCAGGGATTCTTGAATGTCATATTTGAGTCGATTACGAGGCCATCACTGGTAAAGGCAACACGAGTATCGGAACGGCCTGCCATGCTCTTGTAGACTGTTTGAAAGGACTCAGCCAGGCCGGCCGTTGATACTGAACCGTTAGCATTCGCTGAATCTGGACTAATCTGCTCCGACATATTCAGATAAGTGGCCGTATCGTAGTTGACCGACAGGAAAGTGCCATTGGCCTTGCCTTGCTGGTTGATGAATTCCGCCAGCCCCAATTGCTGACCCTCGCCTACCGAGAATCCCAAAGCCGATTGGCTTTGCGCGGCGTAGAGCACCAGGCCAGGTATCGGCAAAACATCAGAAGGAATCTGTACCGGCGGCTCACCAGCTGCAAGTTTCAGCTCAGCCAGACTGGGCACCAGCATCTGTGCCATGCCTACCAGCATTTCCGGCTGGGTGACGTGAAGAGCATCCCCGGAACCGCAAAACCCACCAGGGGCCCATTCAAGGATACACGATCCTCTCCCACCCAGCCAACAT
>JANOGQ010000592.1:0-1565 GCA_031406105.1 Lysobacterales bacterium
GAGCCCACCAACGACCTGGACGTAGAAACATTGCGTGCCCTGGAAGAAGCGCTGCTGGAGTTTCCCGGAACCATCGTTGTGATTTCGCATGATCGCTGGTTCCTGGACAGGATCGCCACGCACATGCTGGCCTTCGAAGGCGACAGCCACGTGGAATGGTTTGAGGGTAACTATTCCGAATACGAGGCAGATTACAAGCGTCGAACAGGAGCCGATGCTGCCAGCCCGCATCGATTGAAATACCGCAGGCTGAATGGCTAAGCAGCGCATCTGAAAGGCGGCCGGATTGGACCTCTCAAATGTCCTTAGTCAGCAGTCGTCGTATTTCGGCAGGGAGCATGAAATCTTCCAGGCCAGGATGAAAACCACGGGGCTGAAAATCATAGCGCTGCCGAATATCGTGGTCTGAAAAAACCAGATCCTGGTTTTGTCGCAACACCATTTGAGAATTCAGGCCCCTCATTCCGGGCAGCGTACTGGCAAGTGTAACGCCTCCGGCCAGCAGCACAGTTGGCAAACTGAACAGACGTTCCGGCTTGTCGAGGGCAAAAAAAACCCTGGCTGCCATCTCCCTGTAGCTCAGGGTGCTGCCACCAGCTACCTCAAAAGCGTTCTGCCCCGATATTGTGCTCAGGCCAATCGTAACCATCAGCTGTGCCAGATCAGCAACGTGGACAGGTTGGCGCAGGCCTATGGCCTCTCCCGCCAACGGGAAAAAACCAAATCTCTCAATGAACTTTGCCATGCGGCTGATATTTTCGTCCTGGCCACAACCATAAATCAGCGTAGGCCGCAGTATCACGAGACCAATGCCGCGAGCCAGGCAGGTAGACGTCAATCGCTTTTCGGACTGGAGTATTTCCTCAATCTGCTGCCTTTCAGCCAGATGACCGGAATCAGCCTTACTGAAAACACTGCTGCTGGATAGGCAAACAATCCGCTGCAAACCTTCACAGTGATTCAGCCACTCCTCAGCCAGATTGATGGGCCCAGCTGAAAGCAGGCACTCTGGTTGTGAAAGGTCCGCTAAGGCTTGAGCCATGTTATTGCTGAGCAGGGCCTTGAATTGCAGAGGGTGATACCAGGCCACAGATGCACCGGATGAATGGCCAACTTTCGCGCTGGCTGCCACGTTTCTGCTGAGGGCAACAGCATTTATGCCGGCATGCAATAAATCACGCAGAATGTGCAAGCCCACCTGAGCCGTGGCACCAGTCACTAAAATCGCTGGCGCATCACTCATACACGAAACTGTCGAAACAAGGCGAACGGCAATCCCAGCAAGTAATGCAGCCAATTTGCCGCTGTTACCAGAAAACGGGCTATCAGGCCTTGGTGCTCAAAGACGTGCTTGCGGAAGTATCGCTGCAGACCCAAATGTTTCTGCCGATGCACCCATAGCGGACGACTTGCGCTGGAAATCCCGGCCTGATGGATGGCGCTGGCTTGTGGCACGAATAAGCAGTGCATCCCGACTTTTTGGATTCTCGCCATCAGATCCAGGTCTTCAAAATGCATGCTGAAGCTTTCATCAAAGCCTCCCATCTTTTGAAAAATTTCTGTTC
>JANOGQ010000604.1:0-5049 GCA_031406105.1 Lysobacterales bacterium
GCTGAGTCGCTATGACGATGCGCGCCATTTGCTGGAACGTTGCCTGGAGCTGGCGCCTGATTTCCACCTCGCGCGGCACAATTATGCGGTGTTGTTGACTCGGCAGAATCGCCTTGAAGAAGCCTATGTGCAGGTAGAAAAGTTGCTGGCTGTCGAATCGGCGAATCCCAATTTCCTGATCCTCAAGGGGACGATTCTGGTGCAGAAGGGTGACCATATTCCGGCGCTGGAAATCTACGAAAAGGTCCTGAAGATTTACCCAAGGCAACCGCGCGCGCAGATGAATTTTGGGCATACGCTGAAAACCGTTGGGCGGCTGGATGAGTCCATCGCGGCCTATCGCAATTGCATCGCACTGCGACCCGACATCGGCGAAGCCTATTGGAGTCTGGCCAATCTCAAAACCTACCGCTTCAGTGACGAAGAAATTGAATTGATGCTGTCACAAGTCACCAGCGAAGGGGGTGATCCGGATGATCAGGCGCATCTGGCTTTTTCCCTGGGCAAAGCCTTTGAGGACCAAGGCGATTTTGAGCAGTCCTTCCGTTTTTATTTGCGTGGCAATGAAATCCGCAAAGTGCATCACCGCCATAACATCAAGATCAATGTATTCAATACTGTGCGCCAGATCAAAACCCTGACCCGCGAGTTTTTTGCCGAACGGCAGGGCTGGGGTTGTCCGGAGCCCGATCCGATTTTTATCGTCGGGTTGCCCCGTTCCGGATCAACTTTGCTGGAACAGATACTGGCCAGTCATTCGCAAGTTGAAGGCACGGCAGAATTGATGGACATCATTCAGATTTCGCGGCGCCTCGGTGAACGTTCACGCGACAACCCGGCTTCGAAATACCCCGAAGTTCTCGCCACGCTCACCGAGCAGCAGTGCAGGGAGTTGGGTGAACGCTATCTCGAGACTACCCGAATACAGCGATCCGATCGGCCTTTTTTTATCGATAAAATGCCGAATAATTTCCAGCATGTGGGTTTGATTCATCTGATTCTGCCCAATGCGAAAATCATTGATGCCCGTCGTCATCCTATGGCTTGTTGTTTCTCCGGGTTCAAACAGCTGTTTGCCAAGGGGCAAACTTATACTTACGATCTGTCCGGCATGGGCCAGTATTACCGCGACTACGTGATTCTGATGGATCATTGGGATAATGTACTGCCCGGCCGTGTTTTGAGGGTTCAGTATGAGGTTATGGTGGATGAGACCGACCAGCAAATCCGTCGTCTGCTGGAATATTGCAAGTTGGAGTTCGAGCCGCAATGTCTGCGCTTCTGGGAAACCGAGCGGGCGGTGCGAACCCCCAGTGCCGAACAGGTAAGGCAACCCATTTATCGCAGCGGGCTGGATCAATGGCGTAACTATGAACCCTACCTGCAACCACTGAAAGAGGCCCTGGGGCCAGTTCTGCAACGCTATCCGCTTATGTAGAAGGTAGCGCAGCTGCCGACATTGGCGATCCAGTCGCGAGCAAGGCTCGCTCCTGCTTGGGAATTAACCGGGGTATGCTGCTGGGCAACATTTTCGGTTCGCGCTATTCAGTAAATTACAATAAGATGCGCCATGGGCATGGCAGGGGCCAGGTTTGAACTCAGCACCAGTGACCGAAAAAACTAGAAAATGATCAGATTTCAAAAAACCGGCTATAAACCGAAATCCCTGGTCACAGACCTGTCGCTAGGCTTTTTGGATGGCGCAGACAATGCCTTGTGGTGTTATGGTTTCGCTGCCATCCTGTTTTCCGGGGTGTTGGCCGGCTTCATGCCCTTGATACTGATGACGATGCTGGTGGGCTGGTCGCTGGTTGGCATTTTTATCGCAGTCACTTCCAAGGCGCCGGTTCACCTGATTAACCTGGATGAGCAGGCAATCGTGATTCTCTCCACCATCGGTGGCCTGATGGTTACCGAGATGGGCGCTGAGGTTGCTGCCAGCTCGCGCGGCCTTTCTACCATGCTGGCGGTGATTTCACTCACCACGCTGACAGTGGCTTTGTCTTTTCTGTTGGTCGGGCGGTTTCATCTGACGCGGATACTGGAGTTGATTCCTTATCCGGTGATCTGCGGATTCATGTCCGGAATCGCCTGGTTGTTATTGCAGGCTGGAGTGGGGGTCGCAGTTGATCTGCCCATTTCGGTCGAACTGCTGCGCGCTCTGTCTGATCCCGCCAACCTGGTTCGCCTGGCAATCATGGTACTGGGTGGTTGCGTATTGTTGTTCATTACCAATCGCAGCACTAAAGCCTGGGCGATGCCATTAGCTGCCTTGGGCATAGGCCTGCTGTTTTTCCTGGTTGCTGCCATTGCGGGCTATTCAAAGGAGCAACTACAGGCTGAGAATTGGTTGTATCAAGTGCAATCCGATGCCGGAGGCGCGCTGAGCCTGCTGGGCTTACGATCTTTTTTTGAGATCGACGTGGGTTTTGTGATTTCAGTAGTGCCGCAAATTCTGACCATGGCTTTTCTGGCCATGTTGACAGCATCCATGTCCTTATCGGCCATGGTTGCCGGCGGCAACCAGGAAATGGTTACCGCTGAAGAAATGCAGATTGCCGGTACTGGCAACGTCTTTCTGGGCCTGATGGGAACACCCTCAGCCTATAACGATGTCACCTCCTCGCTGTTGTTCAAGCAATTCGGTGCATCCAGCCGCTGGACAGCCATTTCCTCCAGTCTGGTCACTCTGTTGGTCGCTGTTGTTGGTGGTGCATTGATCAGCTGGATGCCCACGGTGTTGATAGGTGCAGTGGTATTCCTGTTTGCATTCCAGATGCTGTACGAGTGGATGTACCTGGCGGTTCGCGGTTTTCAGCCAGTGGATTATGCGATTGTATGCATCATTCTGGGCACCGTCATTTTCGTCGGCTTCATGCCGGGTGTGTTGGTAGGCATCATGATGGCCCTGCTGCTGTTCGTCATGCGCTACAGCATGATCAGCGCAGTGCAGGGCAAGTATTCCCTGGCGGCCTATCGCAGTTCGGTGGAGCGCTCGCCGCGAGCGGTTCAGTTGCTGGATGAGCATGGCGCTTGTGCGCTGGTGTATACCCTCCGGGGCTTCCTGTTCTTTGGCACAGCCAATTCAATTCTTGATCTGATCCGCGATCATTCGGGCATACGTGAAGGCAAACTGAAGGCCATCCTGCTGGACCTGAAGCGGGTAACAGGTATGGATATTTCTGCCCTGAAAACCTTCATGCAGATTCGGGCCCTGTGTGATTCTACCGGCGTGAAATTGATGTACGCCGGTCTACCCCGGGGCACAGAGCAACGCATTGTCATGATGAATGCAGTCAGCCGGGAGCAGGGCAAACCCCTGTTCTTCAAGGAGTCGGACTATGCGGTCGAATACATTGAGAACCTGATACTGGAAAGCCTGGGTGAAAGCGATAGCAAGAAAACCATTGAATGTTATCTCAATGAACTGTTCCCTGAGCCCGAAAAGGTGCGCTTGTTACTGGCTGCTATGAAACGACTTGAGATCAAGGTCGGCCAGACTTTGTTCCAACAAGGAGATGATGACACCGGGCTGTTCATGCTGGAAAGCGGCTCCATGACCGCCTTGATCGGATCGTCCACGAATGGAATGAAACGTGTGAAGAAGTTCAATGCGGGATCGGTGATCGGTGAAATGTCCAGTTATACCGCTGACCGCAAGCGCACTGCCACCATCATAGCCAACGAACCTTCGGTGCTTTACCACCTGCCGTCCAATACGTTCCGCAGTCTGGATGAAAGTGATTCGCGGCTGGTGTCGTCCATCCATGAACTGGTTGCCCGCACATTGGGAACGCGCATTACCTATATGAACCGTCGTTTGATTCAGGAACTGCGCTGAACTCTTTGAAGGAGCGATAGATGAGCTTTTTGGTGCAGTTGACCGACACGCACATTGTGGAGCCGGGAAAGTTGCTTTACGGCAAGGTGGATACGGCGGCCCACCTTGCGGAAGCTGTGAAGCAAATCAACCGGATGTGCCCGCAACCCGATCTGGTGATGATCACCGGTGACCTGGTTGAGCAACCCAGTGCAGCCGCCTATGAGAATTTTGCGAAACTGTTACAGCCACTGCAAGCCCCGGTCTTTGTGATACCGGGCAATCACGATGACCCGCGAGTTATGTGCGAGCATTTTTGTGGCAGTCCCATGTTTCCCGGCACTGATCAGACTTATCAGTATGCCATCGAAGATTTTGCGTTTCGTGTCCTGGCACTGAACAGTTATTACCCCGGTTCTGAATTACCGGGTTTTGATGAACAACGCCTGGCCTGGCTGGCAAACGCCCTCGGTGAATCCGATCGACCCACTTTGATCGCCATTCACCATCCACCCATGCAAACCGGGATCGAGTTTATCGATATGGTCGGAGCCCAATGGTATCGGGGCTTCTCAGAATTGCTGGCACAGCATCCGCAAGTGCAGTTGATCATCAGTGGGCATGGCCATAGCGATACCTTTGGTCGCAATGGCAACGTACCGGTTTACATGTCGGGAAGTACAGCGCACCAGCTCATCGCCGTGCGGGGCAATGATCATGCCCCCGCTTTCGACGAGCGCCCGGCTCCACCGGTGTTGCATCACTGGATGGGAGCAGGCAATGGTTTTGTCAGTGGAACAGTCCCCTGGCCTGACTGGGCCAAAGACCGCCGAATTGATAGTGAATCGGGTGTGGATTGGGAAACTCTCAAAGACCGGATGCGCGGTGCGATGCGCCCATGAAACTGCTTTGTGTTGCACTGCCATGAATATACATTCGGCTGAAATTCCATGAGGCGATATCTGATCCGCGCCGGGGCTGGCGTGATGCTGATTCTGTTTCTGCTGGGCCATGTTGCGGGCATGTACTCGATTTTCTATGTCGACCAGATTGAGAATCTGTTGTACGACACCCGGGTACTCGAACTGGAGGGATGCGCGCTCGGGCAAAGCACGCGCACGCAACTCGGTCATGAGCGGTTCTATGGTTATATCGCCTGCACGCGGGCGCGGGAATCCGTCACGCTGACCCATGCCTTGCGCGACGCGCATGGCCGCGCGCTCAACCCG
>JANOGQ010000620.1:0-5259 GCA_031406105.1 Lysobacterales bacterium
TGCTCGTACACTTGCCTAGCTGCGACAGGTCGAGGGTACAAGATAGTTCGGGGCGTTGGGTGACACGCATGTCCAGCTCACCATTCCTCCATTATTCTCCAGAGTTCCGGTTAGCCTTATCTCGGGTACCGGGGCCGGTGCGCCGGTATTCCGGGTGACAATGGTAATTACAGGCACATCGCAGTCTTCGCTTACCGTTATGCTTTCAACCCATGTGGACTGGTCATAAGCATAACCCACTGCTTCATTGTCGAGTCCAGTGAGATTAGGGCTTTCCATGCAAGTTGCAGCTACAGTGGTTTTTGCAGCAGCGGCCACGGACAGCGCTTCACCAATCTTGGCGCGAATAGAGTAGTTTGTGTAAACCGGTAAGGCCAAAGTCAGAATGATTGCAATAATCGCGACCACAATCATGAGTTCAATTAGGGTAAAGCCGAATTGCGATGTCTTTCGAGGGCCGATATCTAAATGGAATTGGGAATGCAACGACAAAAATCTGCGCATTTCAGTTATCTCAGGACTGTAGACCACTGGATTTCTCCCAACCTGCCTGCTTCCAGAATACAGATTACTTGTATTTCGAACTTATCAACCGGGTAACCAATAATTTAGCTTTGGATGAGTACGTCCCTGTTCGAGGCCGTCAATGCTTGCCCTAACATTTTTTACTTTCTCATTGACTGGCCAATTGTGCCAGCTTCTCTTTAGGTAAGGTACTTTACTCTGCAATGATGCTTTGCACGTTGCAAAAAAAACCCCCGCCAGAGCGGGGGTTTTCGCTAACAATATTTCAGAGCTGTGCAAAAAAGTTATGAACGGCAAGAACTAGGAACGTGCCGGGATTCGCCTGCGGTCGTATCGCAGTCCCAGTTCATCTGACCTGAGCCACTTACAAGTGCACCCGTCAAACGTATAATGGGGTTAGCCGCGCCGACATCCGCTGCGCCCGTGTTCTTGGTCGTAATCAAGATGACAGGTGCGTCGCAATCGGTACCGCTCAGCGCAACGGTAGCTACGTAATCGTCAAGTGCTGTGCCTGCAATAAAGTTGTAGCCGGTGCTGCTTGTCGTGCCAAACGCCAAAACGGTGTTAGGCGCACTCTGGCAGGTTTCGGCAACAGCCAACTTCGCGGAAGCCCCGACGCTGAGGCCTTCACCTACTTTCGCACGAATGGAATAATCCTGATAGGCCGGCAGAGCCAGAGCCAACAGAATGGCGATGATCGCGATAACGATCATAAGTTCGATCAATGTAAAACCTTTGGTATTTTTCACAACAGTACCCTCCTGGTATCGAAAGACGGGGTTTAAGAGCCCCGACGGTTAGTCCCTTTGTATTCGGGATGCGGAGAGGTTATGCAAATACAGTGCCATTTGTACTGGGTGTCGTAAATTCAGGGGCTTACAGGTGACGCAAAGATTCACGACCTGGATTGCAAAATCAAAATTCGTCAAAAAGTGACAATTTACGTCAGTTACTTACCCTGAACGCGAGTGGAATTGGGTCCGGATTAAATATTCCGTGATGCGACACGAGTAGATTACCTGTCTTCCAAAGGAATATTTACTCTGGCCTCCTTGTTTTGGCTCGATTTCTTCATTTATTGATACAGCACACACACTTTACCGTTCTGCCACAAGCGCGGAATCAGTCGATCCACTTTGGGAGTAGCTTCCAGCTGTGAATCGCTCATGTCGCTTTGTTGCTGTACAAAGATCAGAACGGTGATGGAACTCATCAAGATCAGAACAAGCAGAGCTCTGGCTGCCCATTGGCTTTCCCGATCTGGAGTTTGGTGGCGTTAAGGAGCTACACTGAGCAGCGAAACATCAGTCACGCAGCGGCATCTAACGCAGCGTGCTTTAACCTCAGGAGCAACTCCATGAGCCCTGACCGGCAACTTTCGGCAGAGTTTCAATACTATCTCGCGAATCAGGATGAGATTGTGAAGAAATACAACGGGCAGTTTGTGGTGATCAAAAATCGGTCGAATATCGGCGCCTACGGCAACGAAATTCAAGCCGTAGAGGAATCAAAAAAGAGTCACGAACTTGGTACTTTCTTAGTACAGCATGTCACTCCTGGAAAGGATGAGTATACGGAAGTGCTCCACTCAAGGGTTGTTTTCAACTGAAAACGCTGAACCATCACAAGCCAATATTGATTTTGTGGCTGAAACACAAAACCCTAACCGGTCTCGTGTTCGAAGCTATGCCCCTCAAAAAAAGCGGGCGAAGAATTCCAAACATTTCGGCAAAGGCAAAAAGTAAGTAAACGAATAGCAAAATATCGACAAGGTAATGCTACTCCAGAGTTGAATTCCGGAACCCATTTCCCGGGTTGAGCCCGGAAAAGCGGATTGCAGAAACGGGACGATACGCCCCGACAGATTCTCGTCGAGCAGCCACTTCATTACACGGCGAGGGTATACAGGTTGTGTTCGCGATCCGCTGCGAAGGCCAGACAGGCGCGTATATCAGCAGGTTCGAGTTCAGGAAAGTCTTCAACTATTTCCGCTTCGCTCATGCCATCGGCAAGCATTTGCAACACGTCGTAAACACTGATGCGCAGATTTCGAATGCTAGGCCGACCGCCAGTTACCGTTTGAACTCATGCCAATAAATGCCGGATTATTTTCAGCGATTCAGTCTGAGGCATATCGGAGAAATTTATTTGCTACGAGAATGGCGTGCGACATAGGCACGAAGCACACTATCCATGCGCGTTTGCCAACCTTCGCCCGTGGACCTGAAGTAGACCAGGACCTCAGGGCTATAACGCACTGAAACGAGTTGCTTCACACTCGCGGACTTTGGGCGACCGCGCAGGGTTTGCATCGGCACCATGGATATCAATTGCTTTGGTGTGAGTGGCTGAGCATCTGGATCGGCTTTGGCTGCCGCAGTGATGGCCTTGTCTTTTTGCGTGTCTGGAATGATGATGGAGGGCCGTTTAGATACTTTGGACATAGTGTTTCACCTCACGACGATTGGCCTGGCGCAGGCTGATAATTCTTGGCGCGTCACCACGATCTACAAAGGCTACGTAGTACAGAATCTCCGTCTTCGGTGCGAGTGCAATCATGCGCAATTCGTCGTACTCGAAGCGATCGTCAATCCAGACAAGCGCAGCGTCCCAATCGAGTTCACCCGCCAAAGCCAGCGACACGCCATGCAGTGCTTGGTTTGCCAAGTCTTTAGCCGGGTCGAATTCGAACTTCATGTATTACTGTAGCTACAGTAAATACTTCTGTCAATTGCCAAACAATCCTGGACAGCCGAACGGCATTTCAGAGTCGCGCGTTGGGCGCCACTCACTTCTGCCGCCACAAATGGAAGAAGTAACCGGGCTCCCTTTGTCGGCCCCATTTCTTCATTTATTGATACAACACACAAACCTTGCCGTTCTGCCAAAGCCGTGGGATGCCGCGATCCATAAGCTCAGTTTGTTCCAATCGCTCTGCGCTGACGCGGATTTCGTGTTCGGCAAAAACCAGAAAAGCGAACGAAATCCCCAGCGCCAGCAGGAGCACCAGCGTGGACCCGTTGCGCAAAGTCCCATTGGGGAAGGCTGCAGTTGCGGCACCGCGACCCCCTGAAAACATTCCCAGCAATGCCCCGCCCACCAACACGCCGGCCACTTGGCTCTCCGGCATGATGAAAACGCCATCGACGCCAGAAAGGATCAGAGCAGACAGAACACCCGTTGCGAAATAAGCAGCCAGTTCCGGACTCTCGCTTGCAGTGCTGCCAGGCTTCCTCAAGGCCCGGACCAGCGCAAAGGCCGCATAAGCACCAATGGCAAGCAACAGAAGAAACGCCGGCGTACCCCATTCGCTGAGAAACTGGAGGGGAAAACTG
The DNA here is from genome assembly GCA_031406105.1 of Lysobacterales bacterium. Classification (GTDB taxonomy): domain Bacteria; phylum Pseudomonadota; class Gammaproteobacteria; order Xanthomonadales; family SZUA-36; genus JAWXBM01. The sequence goes on from JANOGQ010000620.1 coordinate 3,861, forward strand.
TGTGGGTGGCCCGCGCGGTATGTCGGCCCCTTGCAGGCGTAATTCATCGGGCCAATACCCAGCAAAGGATAGGACTTCGCATCCTCAATAGAGCCACGCCACATAGCCGTTCGGCCCGATGAGGTCCACATGCGCTGGCCGGTGATCGGTTCCATGAAATCGCCGCTGCTCTCACCCATTTTCTGAAGGGCAATGCTTTTTGCCTTTTCTTCGTCCGTGGATTGATTCTGGTTCCTGTCGACGGAATAAGGCGCGGGCTCACTCAGCGTATCCGTATTGGCCGCACTCACGGCGGAGTTCGTAGGCAAAGCCTGGTGGCCAAACGCTACTGCGGCATAGATCAGCACACCCGCGAGCAGACCGATACCTTGGTACAGGATCATGGTCTTGCGGATGCGTGGAAACAGAACGAGCGCGATCAGGACGGCAAAAATCACACCCACCGCAGTTCCGCGTGCGCCGGTCGCAATCACCACGTACCACTCCAGAGCGAGCGCGGACGCGCAGAGCAATTTGGCCAAAGGTTTGCCCGGAAACAGCAGCGGCAAGGCGGCGATCACAGGCATGGACCAGGCTTGAATCTGGTTGTAAAAACGGGGCCAGGAAAAATGCAGCAGGGCAATGCGCGGGTGGAACTCAAGCCCCTCGCTCAGGGCAGCCAGCACGCCCAGCAGTTCCTGCAGGCCTACCGTCAGCCCCACCATGGCCAACAGAACTACTGTCGTCTGGTCAAACAGAGTGCCAGCCGCGCTGCGGCAAGCCGCTACGCAGAACACAGCAACGCCGAGCATACTCAGCAAGGCCACTTCGGACAGTGAATAAATGAGTGACCAGGTTGAACTGCTGTTGTGTACGGCGGAAATCACGCCCAACACCACGATGGCTCCCAGCGCCCAAGCCATCCACTTGGGTAAGCGGCTGATCTGGTGCTGAAAAGCAGCTTTCAAGCCGGGGGAGAAAAGCACCACGGAAAAAATAAGCGGCAACAGGCAAAGTTCCAGAATGCGCTTGACGTCGAACTTCCACAGCGTTTCGCTGAGATGAACGGTGGAAGTAATCAGCAGGTAGGCGCCGAGGGTTACGGGTACCAGTAACGCCAGGAATTGCGTTTTGGCGGATTCTGTTTGCGGGGAGATCGCTGGTTGTTCAGTGGTCAAGGCTTTCGATTCCCCGTTTTTCTGCACCAGAGTCTAGCTTAGTGGGGGTTGGGGAATCCATAAGATCTCACCCGTGTCGTCATCCCGGACAGCGAGCAGCACGTAATCCGGGAACCTGAGAGCTAACATCAATGGATCCCGGCTCGGGGGCCGGGATAACGTCCGCGGGTGGTAACCGCGTTTTGCTTAAGCGGCTACTTCTACATATTCAACAGCACTGCTTGGTTTTGGAACCGGAAGGC
>JANOGQ010000626.1:0-4595 GCA_031406105.1 Lysobacterales bacterium
GAGCCGATGTCGCCATCGCCCACCGGACACATCAACCTTGTGACCGAGGCCTGGCCATCCAGGGTCATGGACACTACTCTTGGCGAGCGGTTCTCAGGCCAGCTACCGGTCCAGTTGTAGCGCATAACATCCACTGCTTCGGTAGATTCGCCTGACTCGGTAAACAAGCCGAACCAGGTAGGTGTGCGTTCTTGTTTCTGGCCCCAGAAAAAAACATAGGAACCGATGAGTTGAGGTTCCAGGGAACGCAGTACTGTCTGGTAAGCCCGCAGAAACACATCAGCCTTTTCCGAACTTGTCAGTTCAACCGGGGCACCCCAGCCCGTCTTCTCCATTTCCCAGTACCCGATTGAACCCCATTCCGTCACCATGAATGGGTCTGTGAAACCAGCTGCTGCAATTCTTTCAGCCAGTCCGAACAGCGTGCCATAGGCCTGGAAACTGAAGAAATCCAGCTCTGGTGCACGCGCCCGGACCTCTGCCAGCACCTCATCCTTAAAACCTGCCAGGGCAGTAGTCGTCGGATGATTGGGATCCAGCTCCTGGATCATTTTGGCAATGTCGTTGACTGCGTCAAATACCGCTGGATTCGTGTAGCTGTGGTTGAGTTCATTGCCAATGATCCAGAATAGCAGGGCGGGATGATCGCGATACTTCAGGACCTCTTCCCGCACGGCCAGCAGCTGCGCGGTGACAGCATCGCTGTCGTCGTAATCAAAGCCGTGGCGTTCCGGAACAATCGCCAGGCCCAAGGCCACGGTGACATCGTGAGCGAGGGCTGAGTCCAACAGGGCGCGGGTGTCCTGGCCGGTGGTCCAGGTCCTTATCGAGTTGCCGCCATTTGCTATAAACGACTCGAAGTCATCATGGCCCATCCCCGCACCCAGGATGCGATAAGGCTGGTTACCTCGCCAGAGCTGGTAACCATCGGGTGTATTCTTGATTTCAACCATAATGGGCGACATTGAATTTTGGGGAGTGTGTAAACAGGCCACCATGAAACACAGTGTGCCAGCCAAAAATAAAAGAATTTTCACTTTCTTATCGAATCAGAGCGGCTTCAAGCTCTTCCAGCGAGCGGCCTTTTGTCTCGGGCAGTATCCGCATCAGAATCAGTAGCCCAGCCACGGCAAACAGGCCGTAGATCAGGAAAGTTGTCGCACTGCCGAAAGTTTGCAATTCCCATGGAAAAACCAGCGTAACCAGAAACGCTGTTGCTGAGTTGATGAGGCCGACGAATGAAATCGCCGTACCGCGAATGCGGTTAGGGAACAGCTCGGCAAACAGCACCCACATTACCGGACCAATCGAGATGGCAAAACTGGCGACGAAACCGAGGATGGCCAAAAGAATCAGCGTGGCATTGATCTCAATGGCTTCACCAAACAGTTCCGATTCGTACTGTTTGAACGCGCTATCCCCGATCATCGCACTGACTGCTGCGCGGAACTCGGTGTCACTCTCGTAGGTCAAGTCAGTCACTGCAACCAGCGATTGACGGTCCAGGCTTGCCGGAAGATTCTGAATAGCCGCCTCATCCAGGGTATAGCTTGCTGAGCTGAAACCATAAGCCAGCGCCAGCATGCAAACGGCGATACCCGTCATGCCGAAACCCAACAGCGGGCGCCGACCAAGCCGGTCGATGAGCATTAGCGCCAGGACCGTGAATACCACATTGATCAATCCGACTAAAGTGGCCTGCATGAAGGCAGCATTGGTGCCGATTCCCGACTGCTCGAAAATCATCGGTGAATAGAAGAACACCGAATTAATTCCTGTGATTTGCTGCAGGATACCGACGGTAATACCAATAGTCAGGACCAGCCTCATCGATGGCTGCAACAATGCGCGGAAAGACGCCCGCCCAAGCTGGCGCTCAGCCTCAATGCTTTCCAGCACGGCATCCAGGTCACGTTTGGCCTGCTCTGGGTTGGTCACCCTGGAAAGGATTGCCAGTGCTTTGGCATTATCACCCCGGACAGCCAGCCAGCGCGGGCTCTCAGGTACGAAATGCAGGGCAATGAAGTAAATGACTGCGGGTAGAGTCTGGACAGCAAGCATCCAGCGCCAGCCCCACTCACCCAGACGTAAAGTCTGGCTCCAGGCTGCATCCTGCTGGCCCAGGGTAAGAATCAGGTAATTACTGAAGAATGCCGCCGAAATACCGAGGACGATGTTGAGCTGATTGAAGGAAACCAGGCGTCCGCGCTGCGCGGGCGGAGCGAGCTCAGCAATGTACATCGGCGCAATGACCAATGCCGCCCCGACAGCCAGGCCTCCGACCATACGCGCCAGGATAAACAAAGTGAAATCCGGCGCAACGGCAGTGGCAACCGCAGATACAGTGAACAACAGCGCCGCAGCTTTGAGGACGGGACGACGACCCATACGATCGCTGATCGGCCCGGAAACCAACATGCCCAGGGACGCAGTCAGAGCCAGGGATGACACAGACCAGCCCACTTCAATCTTGGTCAGTGCAAATTCAACTTCGATAAATCCCACGACGCCGGAAATTACCGACGCATCGAAGCCCATCAGGAATCCACCAAGCGCTACAATCAGAACGATTACAGCTGTTGGGCAGGAGCGCTCTGACATGGTTACCGCCTGCGTCAAAATGACTCCACAAGCCAAAACACAGTGCGGAGTTGGGTTTCAGAACTGCCGCCAATCCAGACATGAAATTCGCCCGGTTCAGTAAGCAGAGTATTCTCACGTCCGTAGAATGCCAGACTCTCCGACCGCAAGTCGAACTCAACGGCAATGGTCTGGCCTGGCTCAACCCGCAAACGCCTGAATCCTTTCAGCTCTTTTACCGGCCGGGTAACGTTGCCGACCAGGTCGCGAACGTATAGCTGCGCCACTTCATCAACTGCAACCTGGCCGTGATTGGTCAAGTCAGCGGAAACGGTCAGCGTTCCGCCCATCGGAAGTTCCGGCGCGCTGGTGCGGATATTCTGGTAACTCAGCGGCGCGTAAGACAATCCATAACCGAAGGGGAATAAGGGCGTGTAATGCACATCCAGATGAAACGAAGACATGCCAAAGGAAGTTTGCGGAGCCTGCTCCTCGATGTCATCGATGTGTATGACGGTGTCCGGGCTGGGCGGCTTCCCGGTATTCTTTTGGCTATAGTAGATCGGCACCTGGCCAACTGCTCGCGGAAATGTCACCGGCAACTTGCCAGACGGTGACCGGATTCCAAACAACAAATCGGCAATGGCCGGACCGCCCATGGTACCCGGATGCCAGGCGTACAGGATGGCGTCGACTTCATTCACGATGTTGGTCAGTGTGAGTGGCCGGCCGGCCAGAATGACCGCAACCACTGGTCGCCCGGCTTGTCGTATTCGGCTTACCAGTTCAGCCTGAGCGCCCGGCAAGTTGATATCGGCCCGGCAGTGCGCCTCGCCCGAAAGTATCGATTCCTCGCCGAGGAAGAGCAGCACAACGTCCGCACGGCGGGCCGCTTCAAATGCCTGGTCGAAACCTTGAGTGCTCCGGTCCCGGCTGGTTGCCAGCGCTTCGACAAAGCACACCTCGACTGCATCGCCAACTAACTGGCGAATTCCGTCCAGACAAGTGACAGACAGATTCGGTTCACCGTCGAAAATCCAGCTACCGAGTTGTTCATAAGGCGCGTCAGCGAGCGGGCCGATAACCGCGACGGACCGCAATTGGCTGGCGGAAAGGGGTAGTACGGCACCTTCGTTCTTGAGCAACACAACGCTTTGCAAGGCGGCTTCCCTTGCGATGTCCAATGCCAGCTTACTATCGCTGGCTTCGGCACTCGCACCCTCAGAATAGGGACACTCAAACAATCCCAGCCAGAACTTTACCCGCAGGATATTGGTCACCGCAGCATCAATGACAGCCATGGTCAGCCGCCCTTCACCAACCAGAGCCTCGATGTGTCTGGCATAGGTGTCACCCGCCATCTCTATGTCCACTCCGGCCACAATCGCCTGGAATGCCGAATCCTTATCGTCTTTGCTTAAGCCATGCAGCACCAGCTGGTGGACTGAATCCCAATCACTGACCACGAGCCCGTCAAAACCCCACTCCTCACGCAAAACTTGCCGAAGCAGAAACGCATTGGCAGTTGCTGGCACGCCGTTCAGGTCACTGAACGAGGTCATCAGGGTCGCCGCTCCGGCATCGACTGCAGCCTTGAAGGGAGGCAGGTAAACGTTTCGCAATTCGTTTTCCGGAATATTCGTGGTGGCATAATCACGGCCGCTTTCCGACGCGCCATATCCGGCGAAATGCTTGGCTGTGCAGGCAATATTGCCGCCGACCGCCGGATCGTTGCCCGAAAATCCCTGCACCATAGCTGCAGCGAGTTCGCTGGCCAGGTAGGGATCTTCCCCCAGGCATTCTGCGATGCGGCCCCAGCGTGGATCTCGGGCAATGTCCACCATCGGAGCGAAGGTCCAGTTAACACCCTGCGAACTGGCTTCGATGGCAGCAATGCGGGCGCCCTGCCGAATGATCTCCGGGTTCCAGCTGGCAGCCTGGCCAAGTGGTATCGGCATGATGGTTCGAAAGCCATGGATCACATCGCGTCCCACCAGCAGTGGAATACCCAGGCG
>JANOGQ010000646.1:0-1561 GCA_031406105.1 Lysobacterales bacterium
CGATCAGCAGGGATTCTCCCAGTTGGCACCACTGCGCCTGGCGACCGACGGGAACATCTATGCGCGTTGGCTACCGGGGCGCGAAGCCGAGATCGCGGCTCAGCACTGCCCAATGCCCGTCCGCCGGAAACGACTTTACTGGCACTTTGCAAGTCAGGGCGGTCACCGCCACCGGATTCCAGTTTAATCCAGCGGGTATGGGCACTGGCGCTGCCTGCCGCAGCACGAACGCTGACTGCGGCTGTGCCGCCTGCAGTCGCGGTTGGCCAGCTGGCCGACCTCACCGTAGCCACGGTGATACTGCCCTCCGGCACGCGCACATCAATTATGGCATTGCCTGCGTAAATGGGGCGGCGGAAAGTATGCGCGTTCAGCACTTCCATGACATCGCTGAGCTGGTTGACGCCCAGCAGCGCGGCTACCCGCGGTGTCAGGTCTTTGCCAAAAGTAGTAGAGGGGCCGAGTACATGCGTGTAGCCAGCGGCCAAAACCGCTATTTCCGGAGCCCAGTTTTCTGCCAGGGCATGGTCCAGGTAGTCTGCATTCACACAAATAACCGTACTGACTCCTGTCAGGCTGGCCGCCTGATTGGCAATCCCTTCGGCAGACTTGCCCAACACGGCAATATCAATCTCGCCGCCTATCGCTTGCGCACAAGACACGCATTTGGCCGTACTCAGGTTCAATAACTGGCCATCATGTTCTGCAATAATCAATATCTTGCTCATACCAGACCCCGGTTCTTCATTTCCTGTACCAGTTGCTCGACGCTCTCGACCATGATGCCTTTCTGTCTTTGCGGTGGCGGGGTGAACTTTTCAATGCTGAACACAGGCCCCACATCAACGCCCAGTTCTTCCATTTGCAGCACATCCAGCGGCTTGCGCTTGGCTTTCATGATGTCTGGCAATTTGACGAAACGCGGTTCGTTCAAGCGCAGGTCCACAGTCACCACGGCAGGCAAGTCTATGCCTATGGTTTCCAGCCCAGCGTCCACTTCGCGGGTCACGGTGGCTTTATCACCATCTACTTCAAGTCTGGATGCAAAAGTTGCCTGAGGACGATTCCACAGCCCGGCCAGCATCTGGCCAGTCTGGCTGTTGTCATCGTCAATGGCCTGCTTGCCAAGCAGCACCAGCCCGGGCTGCTCCCGTTCAATGACTTTCAGCAGGGCTCGGGCTGCAGCCAATGGCTGAACCGCGCCTTTGGCATTGACCTGGATCGCACGGTCAGCACCCATTGCAAGGCCGGTGCGCAATTGTTGCTGGCACTCCTCGCTACCAATGGAAATCACGATTACTTCACTGGCTTTTCCAGCTTCCTTAAGGCGCAGTGCCTCTTCCAGTGCAATCTCATCAAAGGGGTTGACGCTCATTTTCACCCCATCGGTATCAACGCCACTTCCATTGGGCAGTACACGCACGCGCACGTTGTAGTCAACAACACGCTTTATTCCAACCAGTATTTTCATCTATCACTTCCTGCTTGCATGGATGTTATGGAAATTCTAAGGCCACTCTGATTCATTCAGAGTTTTCTCAAAGATTTTGGTAATTGGGAC
>JANOGQ010000652.1:0-7623 GCA_031406105.1 Lysobacterales bacterium
GATATGGAGACGCTCAATCCGCGCGCGAAGTTCCCGTATTTCAACCGGGTTCCGGTCCATCCAGATTTCACCATTTTCCCGTATTGCGATCAACAGGTTGCCCGAATCGCTGTTCTCCGCAGTCACGGCCACGGGTTTGAATACCGTAATACCCGCTTCCTTGATGAAGGAAGTCGTAATAATGAAAAAAATCAAAAGGTTGATCGTGAAGTCCAACATCGGTGCCAAGTCAATACCGTGGTCTTCGTTTTCGGGCGTATGCCGTGTGGCCTGCATATCAGATTCCTCGTCGCCGATGACTCAATTGGATGTCGTGAAGGTTATGTTGTAGATGCCGCCCAAGTGCACCTGGTCCACCACCTCGACCACGGTTCCGGTCGGAGCCTGTTCGTTGGCAAGCAGCAACACGCCGGTTTCCGGATTGATCGCGCTCATCCGCTCAACATTGGCCCGGACCGCGCGAACGTCTACCTCGCGACCCTCGATCCAGATCTCTCCATTGTTAAGCACCTGAATCTGGATGCTTTCTGCATCCTCCGGGTTGGGTTGCTCAAAACTGGTCGGACGGTTCACATTGAGTCCGAACTCCTTCACGAAAACCGCAGTGATGATGAAGAAGATCAGGAGATTGATCACGAAGTCCAGCATCGGCGCGAGGTCGATGCCGTGGGACGATTCGTGTGATTGCTCAGAACGGCGTCGCATGCCCATAACGATTCCTAAAAGCCAAACCTGTCGGCCAGAAGTTCTGTCTCCCTGGCGGTGCGCGTCCGGAAGTAGTGGACCGGATATAGTCCCGTGATGCTCACGGCGAGACCCGTCATCGTGCAGATCATCGCCTGTGATACGCCACTGGCCATGCTACGCGCGTCAGCATTGCCCCGCAGTGCCATGGAATCAAACACTTCGAGCATGCCGACCACGGTACCGACCAATCCGAGTAACGGTGCCATCGGAACGAGCACCTGCATGACCGGCAAGCCTGCGTTCATGGCTCTGTTAAGGCGTGAGATCATGGCCTGGCGGATTTGCCGCGCACACCAAGAGGTGTGCTCATCACGAGCATCCCAGGCTTGCTGCAATTCTCTTGCCTGCTGTGGCAGAGCGTGTTGGAAAAACCAGTATCGTTCCGCAATGATCGCCCACATCAAGACACCCGACGCAAAGATCAGGTTGACGAATGGCCCGCCGTCATCGACGAGTTCTACCACTCCCTGGACAAGGGGAATCTGCTCAAGCACGGCGTTGCTTCTCGATGCTCTCAGCCAGCATGCCTACAGCTTGTTCATCCAGTACCTGCGAAATGCTCTTCGATAGCGAAACCAGCACGGCATTGGCGAACAACAACGGAATGGCGATGCCAAGACCGAGTACGGTTGCGATCATGGCCTGGCCGATACCGGCGGCCATCAGCTTGGGGTCGCTCGATCCTGATTCGGTGATGCTCTGGAAAGTGAGGATCATGCCCAAGACGGTACCAATCAACCCCAGCAGCGGACCGGCGGCAACGGACAATCTCAGGAATGACTGGAACCGCTCCAGCCTCGGTACTTCCTTCATCACAGCCTCGGAAATACGGAGTTCCGCGATATCCGCATCCTGTTCGATGAGATTCGGGTCGCCCATGAAGGCCAACAACACTCGCCCAAGTGGGTTATCGCGTTTCAGATTGGTCAGATTCTTGAGCTGACGGTCGACAGAGAGGCGCGATAGGACCAGGAAAATCAACTGTCCGAAGAACGCCAGTAAAGCTGCAGCACCCACCACCAGGATGATATAGCCAATTTCCTCACCCAGTTCGATGCGCTGGCCCCAGGTGGGCCGCTCGACATATAGCGACAACAGAACGCCGCGCGCGGAGTCCACTACCGCCTGGACATAGCCGTCGGTCGCCGATTCAAGCTGATTCACAAACTCCAGGAATTCGGCAGGCGGCTGGCGAGGGAAAAGATTCAGTGTTCCCAGGCTTGGCAGATAATTCAGGAATTGTCCGTTCGAAGTGGCGGTAAACGGGCCAATGCGGATCACCTCGGCCGAAAGCGCTTCGCCGCCGGGTTGCACTACGTTGGTTGTGAACCTCGCCACCTGGCCGCTTGCGGTCATTTCCCGCTGCAACTCAAACCACAAACGCTCCAGCTCAACCGCCGTGGGGGTCGTCTGCGCAATTGCGTACTGGCGGAGAAATTCGTCGCGCGCCAGCTCGCCTTCGGCTGCCGGGAACTGCGTGGTAATCAGTGACTGACGCAAGGTGTTTGCCGTATCGCCGGCTACCTGCCGTGATATGCCGAAAACCTCGCTCAATCCCAGCGCAGCTGCCTTATCTCGCAACTGCTTGCGGATTTCGCTGATGCTGATTTCATTGCCCGAGAACTGTTCCGCCAGGGTGTCAGATGTGGTGGCCAGAGCATCGCGCCGCGCCTGGGCGTCAGCCAGCATTTTCTGCTGTTCATCCGCGGACGCTGCGTTGAATTCGGCGGCCCGTTGCTCGAATGCCTTGATCTCGTCGGCACGGACATCCCGCACTTCGGCCAATAGCGAATCCAGTGAGTCTTGGGCAAAGGCGCCGGGAGCCGCGACGGTCAGCGCGGCGAGTGCCACGCCACGGAAAACCAAGGCCGCGCCACGTGAAACCAAGGCCGCGCCACGTAAAACATTACGAATCGAGCTCACGAACGCACCTCCTGGGGAGCTGGCACCGGGACCCTCAACAGTTCTGGCGGTCCATCTTTCTTAGCCACACGGCGCGCTTCCGAAACGGCGTGCGCATAGTTGTTGTCCACTACCCACTGTTTTTCCTCCGCATTCCAGTACCCGGTCTCCGCGCCATCCAGAGTCTGGTACATCAATGAGATTCTCCCCAAGCGGACGAAATTGACGGTGCGCTCACCCGAGCCGTCGTCAAATGTTCCTTCATAGGTTTCCAGAGTGCGTCCGTACTCGAGTTCAATCTGGTAAGCCTCGATGATGCGGCGGTACTTTTCGGAGATGGCGACGTCGGCGCGGGTCATCAGGTCCTGCAATGACGCGACGCGTTCGGCGCGCTCTTCGAGCAGGAACGGCACGTCGAGGGCGACGAAACTCTCCAGCGTGTCGACCATTTTGAGCATCAGCGGCTGGACTTCGCGGTTGGTGGTTTCGATTTCGAGCAGTTGACGCTCGATCGACCGCATTTCCTCCTGCTGGTCTGCTACCTGGCTGCCGAGCTGGGTGTTGTATTTTTCCAAGCTCTCGGATTCAGCGATGGCCTGCGCGAACTTCGCGGCTTCATCCTGGGTCTGGTCGCGAAACGTATTGATTCGCTCCTGGGATGCTGCCGCTTCTGCATCGACGGCAGTCTGGGCGTTTACAACGCTGTCCAAAGTTTGGGCATGGACCGGTGTGGCCAGAACGATCGGCACCGCCATGGTCAACAATAGGCTGATTGTGTTCACTAGCCTGGAATTTAGCGGGGTCATGACAAAAAACGCCTCCTGATCAATGATATCCACTGCCTTGCGTGGGTATGAAAAAAATGCATCATGAATTTCACCGTGGCGAGATGATTGCACCAGCCATCGTCGGCGGCGATGTTAACACCACACTTAATAAAAAGTCGAGCTGTCTTTGCATCCGATTTTGCAAGCTACGAATGTTCGATGCTGAAAAACACACAGAAGCGAATTACAAAACCCCGGACCAACATTGCTATGGGTCGGATGGTAAACGAAAATTTCACAAATTCCTGTCGCCATGCTAATTTCTGTTCACTTTCGTTCAATAGTTCTGTAGCACATATTCTCTGTATAATCTTCCGCGTGCCATCGTTACCAAAGAAGGAAAAATAACTAGAATGGCTTCAGCTGGTACGTTGATTACCGGGGCGGTTTCCTGTCCCGGGTTTCCTGTGAGGGGTGATAATCAGTGAAGCGAAACAGCCAATGGGTTTCACTCTCGCTGCTCCTGATTGCACTGGGCGGGCTGATTTTCACCTACAAGGTCGTACGTCTGGGTTATCCGCCTTACCCGAATATGGAAAGTGCCGCCTGGACGCTGCAAGCCAAACTTGAACTCACGCCGAAAACAGGAGCGGTGCGTGCCAGCCTGGCATTGCCTGCACGTCCAACCGGCTTCACCCTCGCGCAGGAAAATTTTGTGTCACGGGGTTTTGGTTTGACGGTGAAAGACGGTGAGTTCAGTCGAAAAGCCGATTGGGCCATAAGGCGACTTCGCGAACCCAAGACTTTGTACTACCGGGTGCTGGTGATTGAGGATACACGCCAGCACAGTTTTGCACCGCAGCCAGATTATCCGGCACCTCCCGAACTGGAAGAGCCATTTGCCACCGCCGCGCGCGATCTGGTGAGCAAGGTGCGGGCCGAATCAGCCGATACCGAATCCTTTGCTGCCGCCATGCTGAACCGGCTAACTGGCTCGGAACGCGATGAGAACATGGACCTGTTTCTGGCCGATGTTGAAAATATTCGTGATCGCGTAAACCTCGCCCAGACTCTGCTGGCGGGGGCACGAATTCCCACCTTGCAGTTGCACGGCATCAGGCTTGATGAAGAAATTCAAAGAGCCGAAATTGAAACCCTGCTGGCGGTGTATAACGGCGATGAGTGGCTGGTGTTTGATCCCGTTTCCGCGGAGGAAGGATTGCCGGCCGATTTCTTTATCTGGTGGACCGGCAACAAAGAGATGGCCGAAGTCAAAGGGGCCCAAATCAAGGATCTGCAGATTTCAACGCGGCAAAGAATCAAGAGCTCACTGGAGCTTGCCTTGCAAAGAGCTGAACTGCAGAACTCCAGGATCAGCCTGATTTCCACACTGCAACTTCCCATTCAGACTCAGGCTGTCTATGAAATCCTCTTGCTGATTCCGTTGGGCATACTGGTCATCGTTCTATTGCGGAATTTCGTGGGCCTCAGTTCCTTCGGCACTTTTGCACCGGTGCTGATTGCGCTGGCATTCCGCGAGACTGAGTTGCTCAAAGGTATAGGTCTGTTTGTATTGATCGTTTCACTGGGCCTGTTTTTCCGCTTTTACCTGGAGCGTTTGCGCTTGTTGTTGGTGCCCCGGCTGGCTGCGGTGGTCACTATTGTTGTGTTGCTGATGACGGCCATCAGCATCATCAGTGATCAGTTCGGAATGGAAACCGGATTGTCAGTTTCGCTGTTCCCCATGATCATCGTATCCATGGTCATTGAGCGCATGTCGGTGATCTGGGAAGAACGCGGCGCCTTTACCTCCATCAGAGAGGGTGTTGGCAGTTTGTTCATGGCAGCACTGGCTTATCTGGCCATGTCAGTAGAGATGTTTGCTTACTGGGTTACGGTGTTCCCTGAGCTCAATCTGGTGATCCTGGGCATTATCATTGCGTTGGGTCGTTACACAGGCTTCCGCCTCACTGAATTGCGTCGATTCAAGCCGCTGATCATGAAACAGAAGGTGCCGGAGTGATAGGCCGCATATTGAAATTGCGCGATGCCGGAGTGTTGGGCCTGAACGCCCGCAATGGTGATTACATATTCCTCTATAACCAGCGCAAATATTATCCACTGGTAGATGACAAGATCCTTTGCAAGGAGCGGATGATACGGGAAAACCTGCCCGTGCCCGAATTGATCGGCGTGTTGCGCGAAATGCATGAGGTGGCCGATGTCAGTGGCATGATTGGTGATCTCAAAGAGTTCGTGGTTAAACCGGCCAACGGCAGTGGTGGCGATGGCATCCTGGTGATTGTGGGTCGTCAGGGTGAATACTTCCTGGATGCTGATGGTCGCATGGTAGATCTGGCCACCCTGGAGCACCACATCACCAATGTGATTGGCGGAATATACTCATTGGGTGGCCAACCCGATGCCGCGATGATCGAATCACTGGTGCATTTCGATCCGGCTTTCAGCCGCCTGACCTATCATGGTGTACCGGACATTCGCGTGATTGTGTTCAAGGGTTATCCGGTGATGGCCATGTCACGCTTGCCCACACGTCGTTCACACGGCAAAGCCAATCTGCACCAGGGTGCGATTGGGGTAGGTATTGACCTCGGCAGCGGCATCACCATGGGCGGGGTATCCGGCAACAATGCAGTTTCACATCATCCCGACACAGGTGCAGCCATTGCCGGCTTTCACGTGCCCGGCTGGGCTCGCATACTCGATATGTCAGCACGCTGTTACGAGGCGGTGAAGCTCGGCTATCTGGGCTGCGATATTGTGCTGGATCGTGATCTGGGCCCGTTGATTCTTGAGCTGAATGCACGGCCGGGGCTGAACATCCAGATTGCTAACCGCCGTGGTTTACGGCATCGGCTCGATGCAGTGGATGCGTTGGGGGATGTGCATCAGGAGCCGGCTCAGCGGGCGCAATGGTCGATGCAGACACTGGGTGAACCCGCTCGTATCGACAAACTCGCAAGCTGAACTTGCAACAGATTTCCCAATACCTGTATGTCGCGATTGACCCGGTAGCCCTTGATCTCGGGCCGCTGCAGGTGCACTGGTATGGCATCATGTATCTGCTGGCTTTCCTGGTGTTCTGGGCTGCGGGCAATTACCTGGCGCGCGTCCGGCCCTGGGCTGGGTGGACAGCCCAGGAGGTGGGGGACCTCCTGTTCTACGGCATGCTGGGTGTGGTGATCGGCGGCCGGCTTGGTTATGTGTTTTTTTACAGCCTGGACAGTTTTCTGCAGGACCCTTTGTTTTTGTTCAAACTCACCCAGGGAGGCATGTCTTTCCACGGCGGATTGATCGGCGTCATCGTGTCCATGGCCTGGTTCGCACGGCGCATAAAACGCAGCTTCTGGCAGGTGTCAGATTTCGTTGCGCCGCTGGTGCCGGCAGGTCTGGGCCTGGGACGATTAGGTAACTTTATCGGCGGCGAATTATGGGGACGGCAGAGTGACCTGCCGTGGGCCATGATTTTTGCCAACTCCATCGAACCCGGTGGCTGGCAATCTGCGGAGCTGCGTGTCGAATGGGCCAAAGGTGCGCTGGATGCCTTTGCCCGTCACCCCAGCCAGCTTTACCAGGCCTCTCTGGAAGGATTTCTGCTGGCCATCATCCTGCTCATATACTCCCGCAAAAAACGACCCTCGGCTGCTGTCAGCGGCTTGTTCCTGTTGGGCTATGGGCTGTTCCGTTTCGTCGCAGAATTCTTTCGTGAGCCCGACAGTCATATCGGCTATCTCGCCGGGCAATGGCTGACCATGGGTATGCTATTGTCTTTGCCTATGGTAGTGGCCGGCCTGGTCATCCTGTTGTGGGCTTACCGGCGCACCAGCGCTGCATCCGTTTGACAGGGAAGGGAATGGAAAATTATCAGCAGTTGCTCAGGGACATCCTCGGGCGCGGACATCACAAATCCGATCGCACGGGCACTGGTACCGTCAGCCTGTTTGGCTACCAGTTGCGTTACGACCTGGCGCAGGGCTTTCCGGCGGTCACCACTAAAAAGCTGCACTTGCGCTCCATCATTCATGAACTGCTGTGGTTCCTGCGCGGTGAAACCAATATCGCCTACCTGCAGGAAAACGGTGTCACCATCTGGGATGAGTGGGCTACCGAAAACGGCGAACTGGGGCCGGTGTATGGTGCGCAGTGGCGCAACTGGATTACTGCCGATGGTCGACATATCGACCAG
>JANOGQ010000001.1:0-10513 GCA_031406105.1 Lysobacterales bacterium
GACAAACCTCCATAACCATCACCGGTAAATAGATTAATACCGCCTTTCGACAAAGACTGATGCACGTGCATGCCGGAGCCGTTATCACCCACGATCGGCTTGGGCATGAAGGTAGCAGTTTGGCCAGCGGCGTGAGCGACGTTGTGCACCACGTATTTCAGATCAAGTACTTCATCGGCCTTGCGGGTGAGTGTGCCAAAACGCGTTCCGATTTCGCACTGCCCGGCTGTACCTACCTCATGGTGATGCACTTCGACTTGCTGGCCCATATCTGCCAGCACTTTACACATGGTGGCGCGCAGATCATGCAGTGAATCCACCGGAGGTACAGGGAAATAGCCGCCTTTCACACCGGGACGGTGGCCGGTATTGCCGCCTTCATATTCTGTTGTCGAATTCCAGGCACCCTCTTCCGAATCAATGCGATAGGAACAACCGTGCATGTTCACCTCGTAACGAACGTCGTCAAATACGAAGAATTCCGGCTCTGGCCCGAAATAAGCCGCATCGGCAAGGCCACTGGCGGTCAGGTAGGCTTCGGCCCGCTTGGCCAGGGAACGTGGGCAGCGGTTATAGCCCTCCATGGTGTTGGGTTCCAGCACATCACATCGGATGATCATGGTTTTGTGTTCGGAAAATGGATCCTGCACAGCAGTGCCGGTATCCGCCATCAACACCATGTCGGATTCGTTAATACCTTTCCAGCCAGCAATGGAGGAACCGTCGAACATCTTGCCTTCTTCAAACATGTCTTCATCAACCGCACCGATGGGCAGGCTGAGATGGTGTTCTTTACCGCGGGTATCGCAAAAACGCAGGTCCACGAACTCGAAGTCTTTATCGTTCAGGGTCTTTAAAATTTTCTCAGCGCTCATTTCTTTTACTTCCTTGGGTGTGTACCAAAATGGGTCAAGTTATTAATGCAGCTAGTGTGCCAAAAGACCCATGAAAGAGATCGATAATTATTATTGAATTTAGCTACATTTTTGCCGATTTTAGGCGAATTTATATGTATGCGGCTGATCCATCGACATTGAACAAATAATCCGACGCCCGACTTTAGTGCGTCATAGCACCTTTATGGTGCAACCCGTGAGTAATATTGCACCAATCGGGTGCAGAAATTCAAGAGCGGAAAAAGGGCCGCGGAAAGGAAAAATGGAAAAGGGGTCTGGAAAAGGGGTCGGATACTGGAAAAGGGGTCGGATACAGTTTCCGGGGAAAAGGGGCTGGGAAAAACAGGCCGGATACAGTTTTCCGTAAGCGGCAGCTCGCGCGAAACCCCGAGCGAAAAACTGTATCCGGCCCCTTTTCTAGCCCGTTTTCTACGGCCTCTTTTTTCCTTTGAGAGGGTGAGTAGGGTTCAGAACACCAGCCATAGCAGGAAAACACCCAGCGCAAGGCGATAAACAATGAAGGGTAGCAAACCGACACGCTGCAACAGGGCCAGGAAAACTGCAATACAGGCCCAGCCTGCCAGGGCCGCAAAGCCCGCGGCCAGCAGGAATTGTTGCCAGTTGATTGGTGCTTCGCCCAAGGCCACTTTCAAGGCACCATAGCCGCCGGCTGCAGCAATGATGGGGATAGCCAGCAGGAAGGAGAAACGTGCAGCGGAATCCGCATTGAAGCCTAAGAGGCGCCCGGCGGTGAGGGTGATACCGGAACGGGAAACACCGGGCACCAGGGCCAATGCCTGGGCGAGGCCGATGAATAAGGCGCTGCGCCAACTCATCTGATGCAGCACTAGGCTGCGTTTGCCCCACGCATCTGCCAGCCACAGCAATCCGCCAAATAGCAGGGTGGTAACGGCGATGATGCGCAAATCACGCAAATACAATTCCACCAGATCCCTGGCCAGGAATCCTGCCACCAGGGCCGGTAAACTGGCCAAGATCAGGAAACCCACCATTTTGCGAGATTGACTTTGTGCCTCATTGACTACCGGGTGGGTGCAGGCCAGCGCCATATTCACCAAGTCATGGCGAAAGTAAATCAACACCGCCACCAAGGTGCCGAGATGGGTAGCCACATCGAACACCAGACCCTGATCTTCCCAGCCCATCAATCGGCTGCCGAGAATCAGGTGCGCCGAGCTGGATACGGGCAGGAATTCAGTCAGGCCCTGAATCAGGGCCAGTACAATAATATGAAGCAGCGGCATGAATGCAGTCTCTCTGTGGTGTTTCTCAGTTTGCCTGGTAGCTGATTCGGTAAATCACATTGGCCTTGTCATCTGCCACCAGCAGGGAACCATCCCTCAGCTGCATCACATCAGTGGGCCGGCCCCACTCTTCCTGACCCTGCAGCCAGCCTTCAGCAAAACTTTCCACGCTGCTCACCGTGCCATCAGAAGCAAAACGAACTAATGCAATGTCATAGCCGACTTTTTCGGAACGGTTCCAGGAACCATGCCGGGCAATTAACAATTGGTTGCGGTACTCCGCCGGAAACATCTCGCCGGTATAGAAGCTCATGCCCAGCGCCGCTACATGAGCACCTAATTTCGCAGCAGGTGGCTGGTAATCACTACAGGATTTGTCTTTGCCGAAATCGGCATCCGGCAGATCGCCCTGATGGCAATAGGGATAACCGAAATGCTGCCCGGCTGCAATCACGTGGTTCAATTCATCTGCGGGAATGTCATCGCCCAGCATGTCGGCGCCGTTATCGGTAAACCATAAGTCCCCGCTTACCGGATGGAAGGCCATACCCACGCTGTTGCGCACACCCGAGACAAAAACTTCTTCCTCACTACCATCCGGTTGCATACGACGAATCTGCGCAAACCCTGGTTCATCACAAATATTGCAAGGCGCACCGACTGGCACATAGAGCATGCCATCCGGCCCAAAGCGCAGGTACTTCCAGCCGTGATGCGTCTTGTCCGGCAAGGAGTCAGTGACAACAACTGGCTCTGGCGGATTCTTCAGCTGGCTTTCAATGTTGTCATAGCGCAGGATGTGATCCAGGTCGCCCACATACAGCGAACCATCGCGGAACTCCAATCCGGACGGCATCTGCAGACCTTTGGCAATCAGCCACACCTGGTCGGCAACGCCATCCATATCCGCATCGACGATCGCATGAATCTTGCCGGTCTTTCTGGAGCCGGCGAATATCGTCCCCTGATCACCCAGCGCCAGCTGCCGTGCGTTCTCTACCCCTTCGGCCAGGATCTGCACCCGGAATCCCTCCGGCAGTTGCAGCAATGCCAGCTTTTCATGCAGGGAACCAGCGCTATCGTTGGCATAAGTGCTGGCGGACAGCACAGCTCCGAGACAGATCGCAAAAAGGGCCCCTTTTTGCACTAGTGATTTCATGGCAACACTCCTGAATGAGCCTTGGTGGATTCAGAAATCCCCTGAATCCTGCACAGAAAGCATGATGCCATAACCGACTCCTCGCTGGAGACGGGCCGGCAGAACAGCGCGCTTCACGATCAATGCGACTCTGGCGCCAAGCACAATGTGCCTGAGAATTCGGTACTATTGTCGAAAAAGGGGCCGGATACAATTTTCCGTCACCCAAGACTCAGTCGGCGGTAATTTGTAAAAAGTGTATCCGGCCCCTTTTTGGGCGGCGGTTTCACTGGGGGTAGATAAGTTAATGTCACTGTTTGAAGAACTCAAACGCCGCAATGTGATTCGCGTAGCTATCGCCTATGCGGTGGGTGCATGGCTACTGGTGCAAGGCGCTGACCTGATACTGGACCTGGTCGGCGCCGAAGAATGGGTATTACGGGCCGTGGCCGGTTTGCTGGCTTTGGGTTTCATCCCAGTCGTTATTTTCGCCTGGGCATTTGAAATCACCCCCGAGGGCATCAAGAAAGAAAAGGAAGTTGACCGTACCCGCTCCATCACCCAGCACACCGCCAAAAAACTCGATTACGTCACCATTGGCCTGTTGATCGGTGCCATCGCTTTGGTGGCGCTGGACCGTATGTTGCCGGAGCAAGGCTCGCCCCCACCCGTAGGAGGTAGCGAAGCTGCCGACCAGGCCGACATCGCGGGGATGGCTCCCGCACATCCTTGTGCTCCGCCATCTAAGTGCATCCCTGCACAAAAAGGCTCGCTCCTACAGGGAGATGGCGGCACGGCTGCTACTTTACCGCCCGAAAAATCCATCGCAGTTTTGCCGTTCGCCAACCGTTCCAACCAGAATGATGATCTTTATTTCACCGATGGCATCCACGATGACCTGTTGACGCAACTGGCAAAGATTGGCGACCTGACCGTAATCTCCCGTACCTCGGTGATGGAGTACCGTGACAGTTCCAAGAACATGAAGGAGATTGCAGCCGAGCTGAATGTTGCCACCATACTCGAGGGTGGCGTGCAGAAGGTGGGCAACCGGGTTCGTATCAACGCCCAGCTGATCGAGGCGGCCACAGACAAACACCTTTGGGCCGAGACCTTCGACCGCGAACTCACGGCGGAAAATATTTTTGAACTCCAGTCCGAAATCGCCCGCAAGATCGTAACGGCAGTTGCCGGCCAACTGACACCTGAAGAAGAACAGTTGCTGGCGGATATTCCCACCCAGAACCTGGCTGCCTACGAGGCCTATCTGCGAGCCCGCGAGCTGTTCTATGGTGCCAACTATGCCCGCAGCCAGGAAGCCGCCGCCCAACCCTTGCTGGAAAAGGCGATTGCCCTTGACCCCGACTACGCAGAAGCGCAGGTTTTGCTGGCGAGCATTTATGGTCAACTGTATTGGCGGGGCATCGACACGTCAGATGAGCTGCTGACAAAGTACCGCACCATGCTGGAACGTGCCATTGCCCTGAACCCGAATTCCCCCACGGCGCTGCGCGCACAGGCCAATTACCATTACCGGGTGGAAAGCGACTACCAGCGATCACTGGAGTTGTTGCAGCAGGCACAGGCCGCTGCTCCAGGCAATGTGGATATCTATGGCGACCTGGGTTTCACCCTGCGACGCCTGGGCCGCTGGGATGAATCCATCGCCAGTTTCCAGAAAGCCCTGCAACTGGATCCGGCCAATCGTTTCTACCATGGCACGCTGTTGGAAACGATGGGCAGCATCAGCCAGTGGCAGGCCATCATCGACAATACTGTTCCCCTGGCCGATGCCGACCCGGATGATCTCGACATCCAGCTGAACCGTGCGTGGGCACAGCTGGAATTGACGGGCGACTTGCAGGCACTCAAGGCCGTATTCCGGCGTATGAACCTGGTCGGATCATCCCAATACGTAGATTTCAGCGCCCGTGTGCACCTAATGCTGCGCGATGCAGATGCGGCGATCGCCGTGCTGGAAGGGCCAGTGTGGAAGGACCTGCTGGAGCAGGGACAGAATTTGGGTGCCTACCTGGAGCAATCAGCAACCGCATGGCGTCTGAAGGGCGACTCAAGTCGTGCCGCTGGCTTCCATGAACAACTGGTGGCGAGAACGGACGACGTGATGACTCTTGGCCTGCAGGACAGATTTTACGGCAGGCTAGGCATCGCGCACGCGCTCGCCAGGCTGGGCCGGTTCGATGAAGCCAAAGCCATGGTCGAGCAGGCGGAAGCGGATGTTCCGGAAGGCCGGGATGCTCTTCTTTTCGGCACACTGCTGGAGCTCCGCGCCATGGTGCGCGCGCTGGCCGGTGATGAAGCGGGCGCAATCGAGGACCTGAAGATTGCGCTCAGGACGCCAGCTGCGGCCCCGACGACTGCCTGGCGATTGCACTACCATCCCGACTGGGATTTTTTCCGCCACAACGAGCGCTTTAATGAGCTGGCATCGCCCGGCAACATGGTGCAGGAGAAGCCGCTATGAACAACGTGACAGAAAATTGTATCCGGGCCCTTTTTGGGCTGCGGTTTCACCTGGGGTAGATTTAGGAATGTCACTTTTTGAAGAACTGAAACGTCGTAATGTGATTCGCGTGGGCATTGCCTATGCCGTGGGAACGTGGTTGTTAGCGCAGGCTGCGGACCTCGTTTTGGACGTGATGGGGGCGCCGGATATCATCCTGCGCTCGCTGGTGGCGATACTGGCGCTGGGTTTTATTCCCGCGGTGTTATTTGCCTGGGCTTTCGAGATGACTCCCGAAGGCATCAAGAAAGAAAAGGATGTCATTCGCGACCAATCCATTACCAATCAAACAGCCAAAAAGCTGGATATCGCCACCATTGCTCTGGTGATCGGTGCAGTGGTGTTGTTGGCGGTAGATCGAATGTTGCCCGAGCAAGGCTCGCTCCCACCTGTAGGAGGTAGCGAAGCTGCCGACACTCCACCTGCCAATCGCGAGCAAGGCTCGCTCCTACAAAAGAACGAAACCCCGGAAACCCGGTCCATCGCCGTGCTGCCCTTTGTTGATATGTCGCCAGCCAAAGACAACGAATACTTTACCGATGGCCTGACGGAAGAGCTGTTGAACATCCTGGCGCAGATCAAATCACTGCAGGTGGCGGGGCGTACTTCTTCCTTTGCCTTCAAAGGCAAAACCGAGGATTTACGCGATATTGGCGAAAAGCTGAACGTGAACACGCTGCTGGAGGGCAGTGTACGTAAAGACGATCAACGCCAGAGAATACGTGTGACAGTGCAACTGATAAACGTGGCAGACGGCTATCACATCTGGTCGGATACCTATGATCGTGACCTGGAGGATATTTTTGCCATCCAGGAAGACATCGCACTGCGAGTGGCAGAGGCACTGAAAATCAATTTGCTGGGTGAAGAAGAAGCCCGCATTGTCGACCACTCCAGCACCGACCTGAGCGCCTATGAACTTTACCTGCAAGGCATACAATCTTTTAACACCTTCTCCTACGATGGATTGCGTGATGCAGAGCTTTTGCTGAAGCAGGCGCTGGTGCTGGATCCTGAGTATCAGCCCGCCAGCCTGGCGCTGGTGAAAGTTCTGCTTGAACAGGAGGAAACCGGAGTCAGATCGCCAGCCGAAATCAATCTTATGGCCAGCCCGTTGCTGGATGCGATGCTGGAAAACGACCCACACAACAGTGATGCTCATGCCCTCCGCGCACGCTTGTTTGAGGCCAACCGTAACTTTGCCCAAGCACATTCTGAGTATCAGCTTGCCCTGAACTCCAATCCCAGGAATGTGAATGCCTTGTCTTCTTTCGGCCGTTTTTTGTTTCAACGCGATCAGATAGATGAGGGCTTGGGATATTTGCAGCAAGCCGCACAAATTGAACCCTATGACATCAAATTGCAGTGGGATCTGTGTATCACCAATGCGCAGTTACTGAATGACGCTGCGGCACGACGCGAGTGTGGTCGCCTGACCGATATTTCTGCCAGCAACCCCATGCAGTACTATGGTTTGATGTATCTGCATGAATATCAGGGTGAGTTCGCCGAAGCCATGGTATTACGTGAACTCGCCATTAAGGCAGATCCAGCAGACCCGGAACTGACCGCTGGAATGGCATTGACCTGGCTTGATCTTGGCGATATTGAACAGGCCAAAATCTGGTTGGATAAAACTGCACGCATCAATAGCAAGAGCCCGGCAGCCGTCGTCGCAAGGATGGCCGTGCTGATGCATCAGGAACAATTCCAGGAAGCTCTGGGCGTCGCGCAGCAAGCCTATGAGGATAAACTTCCAAATCGTCACGGCTCCAATGAGGCGATTTATCGATTGTTGGCCAGGGACCGCGTCCAACGAGGCGATTTTGATGGCGCGCTGGAAATCCTCAACGGTTTGCTACCCGCGGGGCTCGATTCGCCGCTGCAGAGCGATAATATTGATGATGCGAGTCTGCTGAGCCACATGGCTCTGGTAACGAAACTGCAGAACCCGGCCTCAGAACAAGCCATTGATTTGCTGAATCATGCAGATGAGTTAAACCAGCGTAATTCGGGCCGAAAAATTCCTTTCACCAAGCCGCTGACACAGGCCACCATCGATGCTGCCCGGGGCGACAAAGAGGCGGCCATCCGTTCATTAAAAGACGCCATCGAAAAAGGCTGGCGCTGGGATTGGCAGGATGCGATGTATCGCGATATCCAGTTTCAGTCCCTGCATGACGAAGCCGAATTCAAAGAGTTGATCATCTATCTGGAAGCCGATATGGAGGCACAACGTTTACAAGCCTACGAGCGGCTGGGATTGCCACAATAAATACCTGACATGGGCCACCTACCATGATAAATACCTCGATTCGGAATGCCCTACATAATTTTCTTTTCCGATCTGTCCATTCGCAAGCCATTCGATGGACCATCCTGCTTCTGATCATCGGCACACTCACTGCCTGTCGGCCCTCTGATCCAGCGATCCCATCGCCCGGTGATGCAGCCGCCATCGCGAGCGCCCACGAGTTTGCCGATACGGTTTTGCTGGGTGGCGCTGTTTACACCTCTAACCCTGATCAGCCATGGGTTGAAGCCGTTGCGGTACTCGGCGACGAGATCGTGTTTGTAGGTGATGAACCAGGTGCCAGTGAATGGATTGGCCCCGATACGCAAGTGCACCAACTGACCGGCAAAATGCTGCTGCCAGGTTTTCACGATGCACATGCTCACATCATGGCGGGAGGCGGTACGCTCAATCGTTGTGACCTGCAGGATTCACGTTCGCCCGACCGGCTGAAAGAACTGCTGTTTGAATGTGCCCGTGACCGTAACTACGCGCAGGACGAATGGGTAGTGGGCAACCGCTGGCCACTGGCGGCCTTTGAAAATGGCGCCCCATCCAAAGATTGGCTGGACGAGGTTTTTGGTGACCGCCCGGCCTACTTTGTCGATTCATTCGGACACAACGCCTGGGTCAGCAGCCGCGCCCTGCAGATTGCCGGCATCGATATGCTCACACCCAATCCTGATGGTGGCGTGATTGTTCGCGACTCCAGTGGGGCTGCCGCCGGCACCTTGCGCGAAGATGCCATGAGCCTGGTAGCGCAACACATACCCACCGCCAGCCATGAGAAGCTCAGTGTCGACCTGAAGTCAGGCCTTGCAGAAGTCGCTCGTTTTGGTGTGACTTCCTTTATTGAACCCGGCCTGGACCAGCAACAGGCCGAAGTCTATCAACAGGCCGATAGCGAAGGCTGGCTGACAGCCCGGGTACTGGGCTCTTTATCTCCCAACAGCGAAGCAGCTGGCCATTTCGGTGACGAGGTCTATGCTCTGCTGGAGCAGCGCGATCAATGGCGCAGCGAGCATTTCAACGTGGACTCGGTGAAGGTTTATATAGATGGCGTGATCGAAACCGAAACCTCTTACATGTTGCAGCCTTACCTCAGCGGCAAGAATTTCGAACCCTTCTATTCCGCGCAGGAATTGGCCGAACTGTATCGGCGGCTGGATGCCCTGGGTTTACAGATTCACACGCATGCCATTGGTGATGCGGCGATTCGCCATGCCCTTGATGCCTATGAATCCATGCTCAAAGCCAACGGCCCCAATGACAACCGTCATCACATTACACACCTGCAGCTGATCGACCAGGCCGATATTCCGCGCTTTGGCGAACTCAATGTTGCGGCCAATTTTCAGGGCGCCTGGACCTGGCCTGATCAGTACATTGATGTTGCAGTGAATGTGGTCGGCATGGAGCGCACGCAACAATTTTATCCCGTGGCCAGTATTCAACGCAGCGGCGGCATGCTGGTAGGTGGCAGCGACTGGGATGTCACCACTCTCAACCCGCTTTATGCCATCGAAGGCCTGGTGCGCCGGCAGGACCCGGATGCAGCGGAAGGTCCGGAGCTGGGCAGCAACGAAGCTATCGATCTTGATACCGCACTGGCCATGTACACCCGCAACGCCGCGCGAATCATGCGCCAGGAAAATATTTCCGGCAGCATTGAAGTAGGCAAAAAGGCCGACATGGTAGTGCTGGATCGTAACCTGTTTGAAGTGCCTGCCACGCAGATCAATGAAGCCAAAGTTGAAATGACCCTGCTGGGCGGGCGGATTGTATATGAACGGAATGAGCAAAAGTCCGGCCAGGATAAATTGCCAGAGTAAAAGCTCAAGGACTTAAACCGCCTTTGCCATAATGACACGCTACTCCGCTACCGCCTGCCGAATCAGGTTGTAGTAGAAACGAATGGCCAGCAGATAATCTTCCACCGGAATGCGCTCATCGATGCCGTGAACATAGCGAATGGTTTCCGGCGTCACCCGGATCATGGCGAAGCGATAAACATTGTCTGATACCGAATAGAAATACTTGGCATCGGTGCCGCCGCGCACCAGGTAAGGCGCCACCAGGGTTTCGGGCTGGAAGGCACGGATGGTCGAGGCAATCAACTGATAGCCACGTGAGTCGGTGGGAGATACCGGCGATGGGTCGCTGCCGTATTCAACACTGACTTCCACCCGCTCATCATCGATGAGTTCCACCACCCGCTGGCGCACCGTTTCCACCGTTTCTCCGGGCAAGATACGGAAGTTGATCACCCCTTGGGCACGGGTGGGCAGGATGTTCGACTTGGGGCTGGCAGACGCCATGGTGGCTGCAGTGGTGGTGCGTAATCCAGCCGCCATATCGGGTTGCTTGAGTAAATTCGCTTTCACAATCGGCTCCAGT
>JANOGQ010000009.1:0-5228 GCA_031406105.1 Lysobacterales bacterium
ATCAGGTCATCGGGCTGGATCCGAAACCAGGCCCGTTTACCCAGTGTGTGGCTTCCATTACTGATACCAGGCTGGTTCGTGAATTGATTTTTGATCACCGCATTGCCGCCGTAATTCACAGTGGCGCATTGCACAAGCCCCATATCCAAAACCACAGCTACAGCGATTTTATTGCAGTGAATTTCCAGGGCACGCTGAACCTTTTACAGGCCGCAGTGGAAAAAGGTTCTGCCGTGGATCGCTTCATCATGACGTCCACTACCTCGCTGATGATTTCACAGACAATCCGGGCCGGTTTGAAGGCCGGCGCTGAACAGGCACAGTGGATCGACGAATCTCTGCAGCCATTACAGCCGCGAAACATTTACGGCGTGAGCAAATTGGCTGCGGAGCATCTTTGCCGCATGTTCCACGAGCAACACCAGCTGCCGCTGATCATCCTGCGGACTTCGCGGTTTTTTCCCGAACCAGACGATATGTCCCATGCCATCATGCAGTCGGAAGAAAACACCAAGGTAAACGAACTGCTGTTCCGGCGCCTGACGGTTGAAGACGCTGCAGAAAGCCACGTGCATGCCTTGAACAAGGCTGCGGAAATTGGTTTTGATATTTTTATCGTTTCCGCCAAAACACCATTTCATCCCGAAGACTGCAAGCAATTGCTGCACGATGCGCCTTCGGTAGTAGAAAAATATTTTCCCAACTACCCCACGATCTACCAGAAAAAAGGCTGGACCATGTTTCAGTCCATAGACCGGGTATACGATGCCAGCAGGATTGAGCGCCGTTTGGGTTTTGCCTGCCAGACCGACTTTGCCAGTACACTGCAAAAGCTGGCTAATGAATAGTTCATCCGTTTGGAAACCCGTAAGCAATGCATGAGCAGCAGGGCAAAGCCTGTTGGGCAGGTATAGCGTGTATTCTAAAGCCCTGTTGAATTCTGCCAGAAACCTTGGCCTCAAAGACTAAAATTGACCCAGACTAACGACAATCAGCAACGCTACCATCGACAGATGTTGCTGCCAGGTTTTGGCCATGCCGGCCAGCGTCAATTGCTCGCATCCACCGCTTTGATACTGGGCTGCGGTGCTCTGGGTACGGTTTCTGCCAATATGCTGGCCCGCGCCGGCGTCGGCCACCTGATCATCGTGGATCGGGATTTCATCGACATCACCAATTTACAGCGCCAGGTGTTGTTTGATGAGCAGGATATTGCCGATGGCCTGCCCAAAGCGGAAGCAGCGCGGCGCAAGATTGCCAAAATCAATTCACAGGTCAAAGTCACTGCTGTGGTTGATGACATCAATCATAAAAACATCGCTCAACTGGCCGCGGCTGCCGATATCCTGATTGATGGCCTGGACAATTTCGAGACACGCTACCTGGCCAATGATTTCGCTGTGAAATACAGCAGGCCTTTTGTCTATGGCGGCGCAGTGGGAACCACCGGCATGGCTTTCACGGTTCTGCCGCACAGCAGAGATGGCCAGTCGGCCTGGGAAACCCTGCACGACGGCAGCCGGGCAACGCCCTGCTTTCGCTGCCTGTTCGAGCAGGCCCCGCCCGGGGAGGCACCCACCTGCGATACCGTTGGGGTGCTGGGGCCAGCCGTTTCCATCATCGCCAACTTCCAGGCTGCTGAAGCCCTGAAAGTGTTGACCGGAAATTTTTCTCAGGTCAGTAACAGGTTGCTGAATATCGACTTGTGGACCAATACGCTGATGCAGCTGGATGTCAGTGGCAGCTGGCAGGATGGTGATTGTCCCTGCTGCAAACACCGTCAATTCGACTATCTGGAGGGCAAGACCGGCTCAACAGCGACAGCATTATGCGGACGCGATGCGGTGCAACTGCTGCCCAAGTATGGCCATGGCCCAAACTACGAGCGCGGCCATCAGCAGAGGCATGGGCCAGCTAAAATCAATCTGCCGGCCCTGGCGCAACGGCTGGAGCAGAGCCTGGCCCAAGGGGATCAGCCCGTGAGGGTCAATGAGTTCATGTTGCGTGCGACATTCCGCGACCAGGGCCGTGATTACGAATTGAGCCTGTTTGCCGATGGCCGGGCCATTATCAAAGGTACTGCAGATGTTGCCGAAGCGCGCATACTTTATGCAAAATATATTGGCACCTGAGAGCCAGCTACTGAGTCATACTCAGCCAGGCAGATAGCAGCAAGACAACAGGAGAGTCATCGTGGCCGGAATTCGTATTCTTGTCGGCACCCGCAAAGGTGGATTTATTCTTAGTTCCGATGTCAATCGCAAACAGTGGCAAGTTGCAGGCCTGCTGCTTGCACTGCTGCTTATCGTGGCATGGCCCGCTTCTGTCCGGGCCAGCGACTATGCGGAACTGCTTGCGCTGTTCCAGCAATGGCGCAGCTTCGAAACACCCCCCATGCGCGATGGCGCACCGGATTACACGGCCGCGACCTTTGCAGCCAGGCACAAGGAATTCAGGCTTCTGGAGCAGCGCCTGGATGCCATCGATACCACAGGCTGGACCATCCCCCAACAAGTTGACTGGCAGCTGGTCAGGGCAGAAATGAATGGTTTTGATTTTAACTACCGGGTGCTGCAACCCTGGGTGCGCGATCCGGCTTTTTACGAAACCATCTGGACTTACCGCAGCGATGTGCCAGGCCACGAAGGGCCTACACACCATGCCCTGACCGAACTCTGGACCTACGAATTTCCGCTCAGCCCTGGACAGCAGGGAGCTTTGATTGCCGATCTCAGTGTCATTCCACCACTGATGCAACAGGCTCAGCTTAATCTGAAAGGCAACGCCCGGGAACTATGGATTGCCGGAATTCGCAATATCCGCAACCAGCGTGCCAACCTCGATGTGATTACCGAACAGACCTCGGAACTGAATAATCCTGAACTGGCGCAAGTCATTGCCAACAGCAAGCAAGCCACTGATGAACTGATAGCCTGGCTGGAAGCCCAGGCGCCGAGCAAAACCGGCCCCTCCGGTATCGGCAAAGAAAACTACAGCTGGTATCAGCAGAATGTTCATTTGCTGCCGATGAGCTGGGACGATGAGGTGAGACTGCTGCAGCGCGAACTGGATCGTGCCTGGTCCTCTTTGAAGCTGGAAGAGCACCGCAATCGCAATTTACCGGCTATGAAAGCCGCAGCGACACCGGCTGAATACGATGCCATGACGGATCGTGCTGCCGGCCAGTTGATCACTTTTTTACGCGATCAGGAAATCGTCACAGTGGCAGACTATTTTGAGCCAGCTTTGCGCGAACATCTGGGCGAATTTGAGCCTGTAGAGAGCCGCAACTTTTTCGCGATTGGCGCTCACTACGACCCCACCCCCCTCTACAGCCACTTCTGGCATTGGTTTGAACTGGCACGCATGGATAATGCACCACATGCCAGCCCGGTCAGGCGGGATGCCCTGCTGTACAACATTTTCGACAGCGGTAATGAAGGGACAGCAACGGGCGTCGAGGAAATGTTCATGCACGCCGGCTTGTATGACGCCAGCCCTCGTTCACGCGAGCTGGTCTGGATCATGCTGGCGCAGCGAGCTGCTCGCGGGCTGGGCTCTTTGTATGCCCATGCCAACGAAATGACCATGGAAGAAGCCGGCGGCATACATATGGAGTGGACGCCGCGCGGCTGGATGAAAACCGAGAAAGAGCTGCTGATTTTTGAACAGCATCTGTATCTGCGCCAACCTGGCTACGGCAGCAGTTATGTCACCGGTAAGTACATGCTGGAAAAGACCCTGGCCAATTATGCAAAACAGCGCGAAGAACGGGGCGAGACATTTACCCTGCGGCAGTTTTTTGACGCGCTGAACGCCAGCGCCAGCATTCCCATTGCTATGTCGCGCTGGGAGATGACGGGTTTAAGGGATTGAGCGAGGGAAACTCAGAATCGCACAACGCTCATCTGGCTCGCAAGGCAAAGGTCACTCGTTCACCAGAACCTCTGCCCGGTAAAAGGCCTGCGGATCGCGGGCCAGATGGGAAACCAGAACCGGCAACAAGGCTTGCATGGTCTGCAGCAGAGTCCAGGGCGGATTGATTACCAGCATACCAGCCGCAGTCATGCCTCTGCCTGCAGTATCGGCACGCACTGTCAATTCAAAACGCTGGATATTGCGGATACCACTCTGCTGCATCTGCCGGATAAAATCCTCAGTCCGCTGCCGCTCGATCACTGGATACCAGATGGCATAGATGCCGCTGGCAAACTTCCGCTGAGCCTCGATCAGGGTATCAAGCACTTGCTGGTACTCGGTTTTCAACTCATATGATGGATCAATCAGAATCAGGGCGCGTCGCGAACGGGGCGGCAACAGGGCGAGCAGGCCTTCCAGCCCATCCTGTTTTTGCACCCTGAATCTTGCATCCCCTTTGAGTTGCTGCTGCAACAATTCATAATCATTGCTGTGCAACTCGAACAGGCTGGCCTTGTCCTGTGGTCGCAAAAGCTGCCGCGCAATCATCGGCGAGCCGGGGTAATGGTTCAGAACGGCATTCGAATCAATGCCTTGATTAAATTCAGCCACAACTGCCAGATAGTCAGCCAGCTCCGGCACCACAGACGGGTACAATCGGGCTATGCCATCGCGATACTCAGCCAGTTTTTCAGCATGGGCTGAATGCAGATCAAACAGACCGGCGCCGGCGTGGCTGTCAATGTATTCCAGCGCACTGTCTTTGCGCTTCAGATACTGCAGGATCTCGACCAGCACCACGTGCTTGAGGACATCGGCAAAATTGCCGGCGTGGTAGGAATGGCGATAGCTTAACAAAGAGTTTTTCCTGTCCGCGTACAGCGCGGGATTGGTTAGTTGAATCCAAGAGGTCAAAACCTGAAGTTTCCGAACTATAACCCGACCAGTGAATTTGAGCTAAGCTCGGCTGGTCAAAATTCCACTATTCACAGGTCTGCAGCCATTCGCATGAAACAAGGAATTCTCCAAAACCACTGGCATAAATCCCTGATGTCCGTCCTTGCGCTGCTGATCCCACTGCAACTGACTGGCTGCGCCGTCAATGCGGTTACCGGTGAACGGAACCTGCAGTTTTATGGTGAAGACTGGGAAAAAAACGTGGGGCAACAGATGTACGCGCCGTTGAAGCAGTCACAAGGTGGGGAGCTGCTGCTGGATCCCGAGCTGACCGCCTATGTTCAGAGTGTTGGAAATCGCCTGGCCGAACAAGCCAGACGCAAAGACCAGCTGGATTATGAATTCAGCATATT
>JANOGQ010000026.1:0-2130 GCA_031406105.1 Lysobacterales bacterium
GTAAGCCCACCAGCTGCCCAAGGCAATACCAATAGTCAGGAATGACCAGGCGACATGGGTCCAGGGTCTTGACCAGCGTACCCATTCACGATTGACCTGGCCGCCGAGCAAGGCTGCCACCGCAAACGCAAATGGTACCGAGAGGCCAACATAGCCCATGTACAGCAAGGGAGGGTGAATGATCAGGCCGATATCCTGCAACAGCGGATTGAGGTCCATGCCTTCAGCGGCAGCGGGGATCAAGCGGCCAAATGGATTGGAGGTATAGAGTATAAACAGGAGGAAGCCCACACTGACCCAGCCCAGGATTCCCATTACGCGCGCCCGGAACTCATCGGGCAGACCTCGGCTGAACAGCGCTACCGCAGCAGTCCAGAGCGCCAGTACCAGCTCCCACAGCAACAGCGAGCCTTCATGTGCGCCCCAGACGGCGGAGAAGCGGTAATGCAGCGGTAACAGAGAATTGCTGTTGCGAGCTACGTATTCAACAGAGAAGTCCTGGTTGATAAAGGCCAAAGTCAACAATACGAAAGCTGCTGCTACCAGAACCAGTTGCGCCATGGCTGCGGTCTGACCCACCCGCATCAGGCGCTGGTCCCGCCAATGCGCTCCCAACAGGGGAAACACCGCCATGATCAGTGCCACCAGCAAAGCTGCCAGCAGCAGGACTTGCCCCAGTTCAGCTGTCATTGGCCATCAACCTTCTTTGGCCGGGCCGGGATGGCCTGCTTTTTTCAACGCATCGGCAACTTCCGGGGGCATATAATTTTCATCATGCTTGGCCAGGACCTCACTGGCGTGGAAGTGGCCAGCAGCATCCAGCTCACCTCGCGCAATCACACCCTGGCCTTCACGAAACAGGTCGGGCAATATGCCTTCATAGCTAACCGGCATGCTTTTCAGTCCATCAGTGACTGTGAACGTAACTGTCAGGCCTGAAGGGTCTCTTTGTGTGCTGCCGGTTTCTACCAGGCCACCGAGACGAAATTGCCGCCCGGGAGGCATGCCCAGTTCAGCAACTTCACTGGGACTCTGGAAGTACAGAAGATTCTGCTGCAGCGACCAGAAAGCTATGCCACCAGCAACGCTGATTCCTGCCAGTATCAGCAGAACGGCAATCAGACGGCGCTTACGAGTAGGCGTCATTCAGAGATTTCCTTTTGATCCTGCTCCAGTTGCGCCAGCAATCTGCGTTTCCTCAGTACGGGCATGATGGCTGTCCAGCTGAGGATAACAGCACCCAGCGCATAAGAAAGTATAATGAAGTGCAGGTGCGTGGTCATTCAGGCACTCCCCCTCCCAGCTTGCCGCCCAGCTTGCTGATCCAGCCCTTGCGTAAATCCTGTTCCAGCAACATCAAACGCGCTCTGCTCAGCAAATTAGCTGCGTAATAAAACTTGGTGGCGATGGCCATTAAAAGCAAGGGCCATAACATGCTGGGATCAATACTGCTGCCCCCCATACCGATGCTGCTGCCCTGATGCAATGTGTTCCACCATTTTACCGAATAGTGAATGATGGGCAGGTTGATAATGCCCACCAGGACCAACAGACAGGCAGCACGGGCCGCCTTACGCGGTTCGTCATACGAACTGTAAAGGCCCATCACCCCCAGATAGAGGAACAGCAGCACCAGTTCACTGGTCAGGCGGGCATCCCATACCCAGTAAGTCCCCCAGGTGGGTTTGCCCCAGAGTGAACCGGTGATCAATGCCACCAGGGTGAAGGCAGCTCCGATAGGCGCACTGCTCATGGCCAGGATTTCCATCATGCGGATACGCCAGACCAGCGCAATAAAACCCATCACTGCCATCATTGCGTAGATCATCATGGACAACCATGCGGCAGGTACATGCAGATAGATGATCCGAAAACTTTCACCCTGCAAATAGTCAGGTGGCACACGGAACAGACCCTGAAACAGAGCTATGGCTGCCAAAATGGCGAATGCAGCCCATAGCCAGGGTATCAATTTGCCAGCGAATTCATAGAACCACGGCGGTGAGCCGAGCTTGTGTATGAACAAGACCAGTGCATTCTTTCGTGAGGCTTTTGCAGAAGGATTCATAACTTTATCGATCAGGACAGGCTGATTTTCAGAGCGGCCGCAACGGCAAAAGGAGCCAATGT
>JANOGQ010000031.1:0-2040 GCA_031406105.1 Lysobacterales bacterium
CAGCAACCAGAAGTTCTATGTGTATTACATACGCCAACCGGAATCAGGTTTGGATCGGAGTGTAGTTGCCATGTATCAGCAAAATGAGGGGACGCCCAATGTGGCGGTCAATACCGGATCAGTGCTGCTGGAATTTGAACAGGAGGCTGACAATCACAACGGCGGTGATATGCACTTTGATAAAGATGGCTACCTGAATATTGCCAGTGGTGATGGGGGTGGCAGTGGTGATCAGCACAAAAATGCGCAGAATAAGCTTGCCCTGAAAGGCAAGATTCTACGCATTGATGTGGATATAGATACTCCCGCTGCCAACGAGTTATGCGGCCTGGTCCAGGCTTATGGCATTCCGCCTGGAAATGCTTTTCCCGGGATCGGTAATGGTTGTGATGAAATCCTGCATCTGGGTTTACGCAATCCCTGGAAATTCAGCTTCGATGCTCAAACTGAAGCGATCTATATCGGCGATGTGGGGCAGGGCTCCTGGGAAGAAGTGAACTACGCGCCAGCAGGTGCATCAGGCCTGAATTTTGGCTGGCCATGCCGGGAAGGTTTCGTAGACCGCGCACCCCCCGCGGGTGTTACATGCCCCAGT
This sequence comes from Lysobacterales bacterium, assembly GCA_031406105.1. Classification (GTDB taxonomy): domain Bacteria; phylum Pseudomonadota; class Gammaproteobacteria; order Xanthomonadales; family SZUA-36; genus JAWXBM01. Next base: position 596 of record JANOGQ010000031.1, read on the forward strand.
CCATTACAAAATCCCATTCTCGTGTACGCAAGACTGGGTGGCGGAGACAATTGTGCCATTACGGGTGGTTACGTTTACCGCGGTTCAGGCGCGGCTATTAATGGTTACTATGTTTATGGTGATTACTGCACCGGCCGTATCTGGCTGGCGAAAGAGGTAAATGGCAGCTGGACCAGCACAGAATGGGCAGCCGCTACGCTGGCACTTGCCCGGCTGTCGGCTTTTGGCCAGGATCAGCAGTGTGAGCTTTATGTGGCGGACCTGGAAGCTGGCAAAATCTTCCGGATTGGCGATGAGGAGATGGTGCAGCGTTCAGGCTTTGAGGCACTGCGTTGCCAGTAATCGGATGGAAAAGGAGGCTGGCCTGAAATTGCGAAACCTCAGGTTTCTGCTGCTGGTGTGCCTGATCAGCATGCTCATGGTCCCGGCAGCTTTTGCAGCCATTCCGCCTGGCAAGGCTGATGCGCTCATAAGGCGTGCAGCCAGCCAGGGGGAATTGCGGCTGATAGTGCAACTGGCGGCGATGGACCAACCGTTCGGACAACTGGCGCCAACTGCTCGTCAGTTGCGTATGCAGCAGATCTCCGCATTACAAAGCACATTCCTTTCACAGGCTCGACAGCCGGGTTTGCTTGAGCTGAGGCGGTTTTCAACCATTCCGTTTTTGTTGCTGAAAGCGGATGCGCAAGCCATCGACGCCCTGGCCAGATTGCCGCAAGTCATCAGTATCCAGGAAGATATTCCCGAAGCACCATCGCTGGCCAGCAGTTTACCGGTGATCGGTGCAGTTGCTGCCTGGGCGGCCGGTTATGATGGTGCGGGTCAGGTAGTAGTGGTTTTGGATACAGGGGTAGACACCAGTCACCCATTCTTTCCTCCCGCAAAACTGCTTGCTGAAGCCTGCTTTTCCACCACCGATGCTGGAAGCAACAGCACGTCTTTATGTCCTGCTGGTACCTCCAGTTCAACGGCAGCGGGTTCGGGGCAGGATTGTCCAGCCAATGTGAGTGGTTGCGACCACGGTACACACGTTGCGGGTATCGCCGTTGGCAATAACGGGACTGGCCCCAACCTGGGTGTGGCCAGAGGTGCCGGAATGATTCCCATACAGGTGTTTTCGCGCTTTTCCGGTGGTCCGAATTGTGCTGGACTTCTCAGCGCATGTTCCTTTCAGTCGGACCAGATCGCGGCGCTGGAGCATGTATTGGCGCTCAGCCAGAGTTTCAATATCGCCGCAGTCAACATGAGCCTGGGTGGAGCGGTTTACAGCAACCCGGATGAATGTGATGACAAAAATGCGGCGCGCAAGGCCGCCATCGACAATCTCCGTTCGGTGGGGATTGCGACTATTGTGGCCTCCGGCAATAGCAGCAGCCGATCAGGAATATCCCAGCCAGGGTGTATATCCACAGCCATCAGTGTGGGTAATACCACTGATGCAGACC
>JANOGQ010000050.1:0-9259 GCA_031406105.1 Lysobacterales bacterium
CGCCGGGATGAGCTTCGGAGCGTCGGAGACAGGACGGCCAAAGCTGTAGAGCCGGAACTCGTCGAAGGGCAGACTAAGCGTGACCCATTCGCCCGCCACGGTGTCGAATTTGGTCTGGAAGCTGCCAGCCCTGATGCGGACATCCGAGCTGCGCACATTAAACTGGTAGGTGCGGCCATCGCCGCGGACTCTCGCCCCGATGCCAATGGCGTCCTTGAATGCCGCCTCAGGAATCATGGCCTGGATCTGCGAGAATCCACCGTTGTTCTCCAGCGACAGTTCGCCGGAAAACCGGAGCACCCCAGCTTCGGGCTGCGTGACGCGCCCCGTCGAGCGCCCACCCATCACTCCATCCAGAACCGTTCGCCACTCTGCCACTCCGGTATCGAATTCGATGCTGAAAGTCTCAGCCGCGGCGACGGAGCAGATGGAAAATGCGGATGCGATGACGAGAGCGGACTTCATGTAAGGCTCCTGGAAACACGTGCTTAGTTCGCGAATAGTGAGAAGGTTGGCCGGCCTTGTAAATCTGGCAGCTCGCTGGCGGGGAGGCTGGCTCCCACCAGAGAAGTATAAGTAGAATAAAACCCCTTTTCCATGAACCCCAGTGGTAATAATCAATTTAGCAACCCTGTTTTTCAGCGCGGTCACTTTGCAAATTTGGCAGAGTTGGTTGCTCGAGACTGCATTCCAGGCGGTGATCGATCCCCAGTCCTGCAGTGTCATGGGTCGGCTCTGTCCAAAGGCATGGACGGAGTTTTCCGCCAATTCGCCAAACGCCGCATGGTACGGGCTCGACTAAGGGTTAACTCTGATTAATGGATTTCGCTCTTCGAATTCAAGCCTTAGTTTCTGAACATGACTCGATGAATGGGCAAAGCACCAAAGCATCACGCTCACCTTCAAAGGCTGCCTACAACTGCACCGCGGCCCCGCACCTGATCGGTGTGCTTCCATGAAAACCCACCAAGGGCAACTCTGATTTATTCGGGGTTACCGCGGTACAATGGTGTGCCGCCATTTTCGCTGAGGGTAAATCATCGAAAATGAAGCAAAACAAAAATCACATTTTTTCCAATACTGTTTTCTTGGGCGTGCTCTGATGCTTCAGGGACGGATTAATCCGAGCATCCTAAGATTGGGTGGAAAACCATCACTGACCTGGAGAGACTTAATTCATGCGCAACGCGATCGCCACACAATCAGCACTTTGGGCCCTGGCCGTGGTTCTTTTCGCACCGATGGCCGGCTGCGGTGGTAGCGATGACAGCCAGTCTGCAGAGGCTGCGGTACAGGCTATCACCCGTGCCAAGCCAGACTCGGGGAACACAAGCTGTCCCTTTGTCACAGCAGAACAGCTTGAGCACATTCTGCAGGTGTCAATGCAACTGTCCAGGACCAGCAATAACATCGACCAGTGTGTTTGGGAGAGCTCCGATGATCCCGATGGACTCCTGACGGTTAACGTTGGCGACAGCGAATGGTGGGAGACCCCATCTGGGGCGCCCAACTATAAGGAATTGAGCGGAATCGGCAGGGAGGCCTACGTCGTCCCCGAGTTCGACGGCTGGAGAGCGGGCGTCTTGCTGGAAGAAGACAAGATCATAGTCGTGCAGGTATTGTTCTCCGGCAAAACGGAGGCAATGGCAGTTGAATTGCTGAAGACCGTGAAGTCCAATATCAAGGCGAATTAAACCTTGCTTTTGCCGGAGCAGTGATAGCCTTGCCGCATCTCTATCGGCGCAACCCTGTTCGGCCGGGTCCTGACCCCGCTGCTCTGCCGGGTACTTCGCAAACGGCGCAGGGCGAGGATTACGGCTTGAGCGTCAGGTCGTGGCTGGCCAAGCTTGCTGGCACGACCGCGCCAATATGCGCTCGCCGTTTGAACCAGGCGACGATGCGATCACCGCGGGTCTGGATGCTGTCGTAAAAAGTCGGCACGACCAGCAGGGTGAGCACGGTGGAGGTAATCATGCCTCCAATGATGGCGATACCGAGCGGGCGATAGAAATCGGCGCCTTCACCCCAACCGATGGCGACCGGCAGCATGCCCGCCACCAGCGCAAAGGTGGTCATCAGAATCGGCCGCAGGCGCTCCTGGCCCGCCAGGATAAGCGCGCTGTCGCGGTCCATGCCTTCCGCTTCTTTTCTGCGTGCAAAGTCGATCAGGAGGATGGCGTTCTTCGCCACCAGGCCCATCAGCATGATCACGCCGATCAGGCTCATGAGGTTAAGCGTTGAGCCGGTGAACTTGAGCGCCAGCACCACGCCGATCAATGAAAGTGGCAATGAAAGCATGATTGCGACGGGCGTCAGGAAGCTGTGAAACTGCACCACCAGGATCAGGTACATCAGCATCACCGCCACGCCCAGGGCGCTGAGCATACTGCCAAATACTTCCTGCTGGTCACGGCCAGCGCCACCAACCACCAGATCGTAACCTGGCGGAAAGTCCATCGCTTCTGCCAGCGCCATGGCCTCGGCAAAAACTTCGCCAAAGCTGCGGCCTTCAACGTTCGCACTAACCGCAACCGTGTTTTCGCGATTGTAGTGTTCAATCGCCGCCGGGCCCTTGCCCATGGTGACCGTCGCGATTTGCCTGAGTGGAACGATCGTATCGCCAATCGCGATGATCGGCAGGGTTTCCAGGTCTCCCACCGCAAGGCGGTCTTCCGGTGACAGCCGCACCGCTACGTTGCGGGTCTCTCCGGTCGGGTCGATCCAGTCGCCAACTTCAACGCCAGCAAACGCCACGCGTAGGGCGGTGGCCGCATCACTCATCGAAATGCCCAGGCTCGAGGCCAGGCCGCGATCGACTTTCACCTGCAATTCAGGCTTGGGTTCCTGGGTGGAGAGGCCGATATCTACAGCACCCTCCACGTTTCTCAATTCCTGCAGATACTGGCTGACCAGCTCGTTGAGTTTGCGGCTGTCAGGCCCGCGGAACTGGATCTGCAGGGGCTTCTGTCCGCCGTCGTTGAGATCGTCGGCGACGGAGTATTCGGCACCGACCAGCTGCCGGATATCGCTGCGCAGAGCCTGCGCGATTTCCTGGGCACTGCGTTCGCGTTCTGACTGGCTGATGAAGTCTACGTAAATTTCGGCCTTGCTGACATTACCGTCCGATCCGACCGTGGTCTGGACATACTCGACCTCGGGCAGCAACTGCGCCATGGCAGCGGCTTGCTCCGCCTTGATCCGGGTATATTCGAGACTGGAACCGGATGGCGCCGTGACCGCGATCTGAATGCCACCATTGTCGGATTCCGGCAGGAAACTTGAACCCACTGACTGGGTGGCGATCATCGCCAATGCACCCGCCAGGGAGCCGAAAGCGAGTAGCCACATCCAGACGCGGTGGTGCAGCGCCCAATCGATCACCTTTGAATAAGCTGTCGCCTTTCTATCGAACCATTCGTTGAAGCGCACCAGCGCTCTTCCGACCGGCCCTCGCCTGGGTTCCTCGGTATGCGAATCACCCCAGTAAGCCGACAGCATGGGATCGAGGCTGAAACTGATGAACAGTGAAACCAACACCGAAACGGCCACGGTCAGCCCGAAGGGCTTGAACCATTGTCCCGGCATGCCTTCCATGAACGCCACCGGAACAAACACGGCAACGATGGCGAAGGTTGTGGCCATCACAGCCAGTCCGATCTCCTTCGTGCCTTCACGCGATGCGGTGAGCTTGTCCTTGCCCATCTCCATATGCCGGACAATATTCTCCCGCACCACAATGGCATCATCGATCAGGACACCAATGGCCAGGCTAAGGCCCAGCAGTGTCATGAAGTTGAGGGTGAAACCACTGGCCCACACCGCAATGAATGCCGCCAGCACCGAGGTGGGCAGCGCCGTGGCAGTGATGACGGTGGAGCGCCAGGAGTTGAGGAAAATGTAAACCGTGAGGATGGTGAGGAGGGCGCCTGCCGACAGAGCCTCAATAACGTTTCTCAAGGACTGCCGAACCCACACGCCATCGTTGAACACCACCGTCATCTCAGTGCCTGGGGGCAACTCAGGCTTGAGTTCTTCCAGGCGGGCGAGAATGTCATCGGTCACGGTAATGGTGCTGGCCTCGCGCGACTTGGTCGCGACGATACCCACCGATGGAACTCCGTCGAGAAGTGAGTAGGAACGCTGCTCGGCATGCCCGTCGACGATACGCGCCACCTGCCCGAGCCGCACTGAAGCATCGCCCATCTGCTTGATCACGACGTTCTCAAATTCGCTGACATTCTCGAGGCGCCCTAAAAGCCGGATGCTCTGTTCATCGAGGCCTTGTTCGACATGCCCCACCGGGGCCGCGAGATTCTGTGCCTGCAAAGCTGTCAGCACGTCCATCACCGAGACATTGGCCTCCCGCAGGGCCGCACTGCGCAGGAACACGGTCATCTCGCGGGTCAGTTCGCCACGCAGCTCAACCAGGGCCACACCGGGAACGGTACGGAGTTCGCGTGCGATCAACTGGTCCGCCACGCGCGACAGTTCCATGGCCGAGAGTGTTTCGCTGTGCAGGGCGATGTTGAACACCGGCTGGGCGGACGGGTCCACCCTTTGCAGATAAGGTTCTTTCATCTCCGTTGGCAGCTTGTCGCGAACGGTTGCAATGGCATCGCGGATTTCCTGCGCCGCTTCGATCAGATTCTTTTCAAACTCGAATATCACCACGATAGTACCGAAGCTATCGCGGGCATAGGAGCGAAGCTCGTCAATGCCGGAAATGCTCGAAAGTGAATCCTCGATGCGGTTCAATACTTCCCGCTCCACCGTTTCCGGTGATGCGCCCGGATAGGGGATGCTCACCACCAGCACCGGTGGCTGCACATCAGGCATTTGATTGGTGCGCAGCTTGGTCAGGGCGAAGTAACCGAACACCATCAACGCAAGCGAGATGACCACGGTCACCACGGGCCGCTTGATACTGAATTCTGAAAGAAGCATGAGCTAAGTGCCTTTGACTTGCGTGCCAGAAATTTATATGCCCTGAGGCTGCTTTGTGCCTGATGTTTCGGCGACTGGTTTGCCCACTTCGCTGACATGCACAGTCCGTCCGTCCTTCAGTGCCCCGAGCGGATGGCGCAGTACTTCATCGCCAGTTGCAACTCCGGAACTGACCTCGAAACGCCCGAGGCGCGCATCCTGTTCACCCAGCATTACCGGCGTGCGCCGCAGCGTCCCTTGGCTTACCGTCCAGACATGGGCCAGGTCTCCATCCCGAATCAGCGCTGACTCCGGCAACATGATGGCTGAATGACTCTGAACGGCGATGCGCCCTTCCGCATACAAGCCAGCGACGAAGTTGACGTCGACTTGAGGCAGAGAAACCAGAACTTGCAGCTGTCGTGTTGCCTCGTTGACTACCGGGTTGGTGCGCTCTACGGTGCCTTCGAACTCACGGTTCGGAAAACCATTGACGCGGAAGTGAACTCTGGCACCGGTGCGGACCTTACCGACTTCATCCGCAGCGATCATGCCTTCGAAGCGCATGGTGCTGATATCCAGCACTTTGAGCAGCTCCATGCCGACCTGCACGGTATTGCCGGCAGACACACTCCTGGCGCCGACCACGCCATCGAAAGGCGCGCGCACTTCGGTTTTCTCCAGCAACTGCCGCGCCTCTACTACCCGCGCCCGTGCTGAAGCCAACGCCGACTGTGCCTGATTACGGGTGCCTTCAGCGGTTTCCACGGTTTCGACTGCAACCAGCCCTTTTTCCACCATGGTTTGCATGCGTTTGAACTGACGTTCGGATTGATCCAGCGCTGCTTCTGCAGCGCGCTCGGCTTCCTGAGCGGACAGAAGGTTGTCGCGCAGCGAGGTTGAGTCTATCCGCAACAGAAGCTCACCCTCAGTAACCTGGTCACCGTTGTCTTTGAGCACCTCCAGGACGATGCCGGGAACTTCCGCTCGCAGTTCTGCGCGCAGCTCTGGCTGCAGCGAGCCGGCGATGACCGGGCCTTCAGCCAGCGTTTCGGGCTGGGCGGTTATCAGATCCTCGCGAACCAGCAAAAGAGGCTTGAGCGAATCGGTTTCGGTGCTACCAGGGCTGCCCCCGCGACCACAAGCGGTGGCGAGGAGCCCGATAAGCACTGCAATGGCAAATGACCTGTTCATTTCTGGGTTTTTCAGTCCTGGTTAAAAAGGCAAACTATCAATAATACATTTATCAGGCCCAATCATGGCCGTTTCAATATCCAGATTACTCACAACACCACCGCGGCGAAACCGCAGGAAGTCATGGGTGCCATTCGATGGCGCGAAGTTTGGTGGAAGGCGTGAGCCTCCCTTGCAACAATGGGGCCAGGGTAAAGAAAGGCAATGGACCATTGCCGACCGCTATAATGCACGCCATGAATATCGCGCCTGAAGATTCATCGCCGGCGTTTCGTGCGGCCCAACTGCAACTGGTTTATTCCGGCGGCACAGTTGCTCTGGACAATGTGAACGTCGAGGTGCAAGCGGGCGAGTTTGTTTCAATCGTGGGTCCCTCCGGCTGCGGCAAGTCGACCTTGCTTAAGATTGCTGCGGGACTGCTCGTTCCCAGCGATGGCAGCGTCGATATTCACGGCGGTAGCATGGGCTACGTGTTTCAATTTCCAACGCTGCTGCCCTGGCGGACCGTGCTTGCCAATGTTGGGCTGCCCCTAGAACTGCATCGTTCGGAGCGCAACGAAGCGGCGGAGCTCCTGAGACGGGTCGGTCTCGAGGGTTTCGAGCATGCCTATCCCCGGGAGTTGTCAGGTGGCATGCAAATGCGTGCTGCGCTTGCGCGAGCACTGGTGACGCGGCCAGATCTGCTTTTGCTGGACGAACCATTTGGTGCGCTGGATGCCATCACGCGGCATCGGCTAAACGAGGAATTGCTTGATCTCTGGCAGCGTGACCACTGGGCCGCACTTTTCATTACGCACAACGTGGGGGAAGCCGTCTTTCTCAGCCAGCGCGTGCTGGTGATGAGCCCGCGCCCTGGGAAGATTGTGGGTTCTTACGAGGTCCCGTTCGAGTTTCCACGCAGTCCGGAGCTGCGGGCAACAGCAGCCTTTGCCGAGTTGACGGGACGCATCAGCCTGCGGCTTCGTGAAAGCGCCGGATGAAGAAGCTCATTCCTCCATTTACCACGTTTGTCGTCTTAATCGTGGTTTGGCAGCTTGCTGTGATGGCGCTCCATGTAGAACCTTTCCTGCTACCTTCCCCCATCGCAGTCCTGCAGGCGGCCATCGAAAACGCGCACGTGCTGCTTCCGGCGGCGGGCTTAACGGCTGCGGGCGCCCTTTGCGGGTTTACTGCGAGCTTTCTGGGTGGCGTCCTGATTGCCTTCATATTCTCGCAGTCCGAGTGGATTCGGCGCGGTTTTTTCCCCTATGCCATATTTTTGCAGACGGTCCCCGTAGTCGCCATAGCGCCGTTAATCATCCTCTGGTTCGATACCGGCTTTCAGAGCGTCGTCATTGTGTCCTTTATCATCAGCCTCTTTCCCATCATTACCAATGCCACCGCAGGGCTCACACAGATCGACCCGGCACTGATGGATCTTTTTTCACTCTATAAGGCGAAGCGGCTGCAAGTGCTCTTCAAATTGCGCTTGCCACATGCAGTACCCAGCCTTGTAACCGGCGCGCGAATCTCGAGCGGACTTTCGGTGATTGGCGCGATCGTGGGTGAGTTTTTTGCGGGTTATGGGAACGACCAATTTGGTCTCGGCTACCTTATCGTGCTTACTTCCGGCCAGCTCAAGACCGCGTATCTTTTCGCTGCGATCCTATGCGCGACTTTGCTGGGCTTTGCTATTTTTTCGCTCGTTGGCTGGCTCAGTGAACGGGCTTTGCGTCGCTGGCATTTCAAGTAAGCGATGAACTTCACTATAGGGGTAGTTTGACGCCAAGGTTCCGGTTTATGGCAACTCTGATTTATTCAGAGTTGCCGCGGTACAAGGAGAAGGTGAGGCCGGGAACCGGCCGAGAAGCCGGCCTGAGCCCTGTGCCGCCATTTTTGATGATTGTAAATCAATGAAAATGAAGCAAAACAAAAATCACATTTTTTCCAGTACTCTTTTCCTGGGCGTGCTCTGATGCTTCAGCGAGGAATTAATCAGAGCTTCCTTATGTTTAATGCCAGAGATGTAACAAAACGGTCATGGAGCACCGATCGGGAGGAGTGTGAAGTATGACGAACCGGGCGATATCAATAAGGGGAACTGCGCTGTTAGCGGCCTTGCTTACGAGCTGCGGTAAGGCACCGGAAGACGGCAAAATTACACTGGCGCTGAATTGGTTCCCGGAGGTCGAACATGGCGGTTATTTTGCGGCGCTGGTCCATGGGTACTACCAGGAAGAAGGGCTGGACGTAGAGATATTGCCTGGGGGGCCGGATTCGCCCGTAATTGCGCGCGTGGCGACGGGCAAGGCGACGTTGGGTGTGGACAATGCAGACAACATTCTTTTTGGGCGTGCTGAAGCGGCACCGCTAGTGGCGTTGATGGCGCCCATACAGAAGAGCCCCCGCTGCATCCTGGTTCACGAGGAATCGGCTATCGAAACTTTTGAGGAGCTGCGCAATGTGACGCTTGCAATGTCGGCGCGGGGAGCCTTCTCACATTACCTTCGGAAGCACGCGCCGCTCGAGGGCGTGGAAATCGTGCCCTATTCCGGAACTGTCTCGCAGTTTCTGCTGGACCCGAATTATGCGCAGCAGGGTTATGTTTTCAGCGAGCCGTTTGTGGCGCAACAACAGGGTGCCAAAACGCGGTCGCTTCTGCTCGCCGATCTGGGATTCAATCCTTACACGAGCGTGCTGTTCACCAATGAAACGTTTCTTCGCGAGTATCCCGATGTCGCGGAACGGTTCGTACGTGCAAGCATAAAGGGCTGGAAAAAATACCTGGCGGAGCCGGAGGAAACCAATCGCGAAATCAACCGGCTGAACCCGGAAATGGGCCTGGATATCCTTGCGTTTGGGGTTGAGGTGTTGCGGCCATTGACGGAGGGCGCGCCGATGGGAAACATGACAACCGAGCGTTGGCAGCAATTGCTTGGACAACTCGAAGAAATCGAGATGATCAGGCCAGGCACGGTGCAAGTGCTGGACGCTTTCAAGCAGTAAAATCAGAAGAGCCGTGAAGTCGGGCGAGCACTTCAAGTCAGGCTATATTCACATAAAACTCAGAGTGATCTGGAGCACGAGCCGAGTGGGCGCACGATGAGGTTTCATGACTTGGTCCTCCTGAACGACGTTAGCACTCGTCTGACCGAATCATATG
>JANOGQ010000051.1:0-1847 GCA_031406105.1 Lysobacterales bacterium
AAACACGCGCTGGTAAGGGTAGCCAGGCCACCTGCCAGCAAAGATTTCATACCGAATTGCAAAATCTCTTCGCGCCGCTCTGGCACCATGGTGATCAGCCCGGTAACCATGATGCCAAGACTGATGAAATTTGCAAAACCACAAAGGCCATAGGTGAGGATGGTGCGGGTTCGCAGGCTCATGGCTTCGGCTGGAATTTCTCCCAGGCGCACGTAGGCAATGAATTCAGTCAACACCGGCTTGGTGCCCAGTATTTCGCCACTCATCAGTACTTCCTGCCACGGTATGCCGATCAACCAGGCCAGCGGGGCCAGAGCAAAACCGAACACGCGTTCCAGAGTAATGGGTCGGCCCACCAGATCCGGCAACAAGCCCAGGCCAGCATTCACCAGGTACACCAGAGCCACAATCACGATCACCATGGCCACGATGTTGATCACTATCTGCAAGCCCATCTGCGTGCTGGTGGCAATAACATCCATCACGCTGTTGCCACCGCGATCCACTTTGCCTTCGTGCGCTGTCGCCACACTGGTATCGGGCATCAATAAGTGGCTGATATAGACCACACCCGGCAAGGTGATCAGCGAAGCGCTGAGCAGATGGCCTACCGCATTGGGCATCACATGGCCGATTACCGCAGCCTCTATGGCCATCATGGAGCCCGCAATCGTAGCCATACCCGCGACCATCACCGAAAAAAATTCGCTGCTGCTCAGCTTTGCCAGGTAAGGGCGTATCAGCAGCGGCGCTTCCACCATTCCGAGAAAGGCGTTGGCCGCAATAGCAAAACCCGGTGCACCGCCGATTCTCAGGGTTTTTTCCAGCAGCAGCGACATCAGACGCAATATCCACGGCAGAATGCCGAAGTAAATCAAAAGGCCCGACAGCACACTGATGACAATGATCATGGGCAAGGTCTGGAAGGCCAGCACCAGGCTGGCAGCTTCATTGCTCACGGCATAAGGCGTTGGAGCACCGCCAATGTAACCAAAGATAAAGGAAGTGCCGGCGCGCGTGGCTTCCTGCAGCACCACGATGACTTCATTCAAAATCCAGAACAGGTGTTGTGAACCGGGCAGTTTCAGCAACATCAGCGCGAGCAACAGTTGCAGGGCCAGTGCACGCAAGACCAGCGAAGGGCTGATGGCAGCCCGATTGTTACTGCAGGCCGCACAGACCATTATGATGAACAGCAGGCCGAGGATTCCTTGGAATTGATGCATCAGTGAAAATATTCCAGCCGCAGCTTGTGATGGATTTGCTGGCTGATCTTAGCCGTTATTTGCGCCCCTTGCGCGAGCTTTGGCTTGTCGGCACGAGTTGATGTAGGAGGCTCCCTGGAGCCGAATTGTTTGCTCTCGGACATCCCGGTGCTTCGCGATCCAAGAGCTTCCTGCACAAAAGGCCGCTGCTGCAGACGAATACACCACTGACTGATTGAGACCAGGCCAGCCCCCGTCTACAATCCTCCTTCACCTTCAACATGGCAGACACCCCCAATGCCCAGCCCCGATTTTGCAGCCCGCGCACAGGAACTGATTGCTGCAGGCCAATACCTGCACAGCCAGGGTAGTGTTCCTGCCACCAGCGGTAACCTGTCAGCGCGCGTGGATGCCGGGCGCGTAGCCATCACGGTTTCGGGTTGCCATAAAGGTTATCTGAAAGCAGATGACATCATGATGGTTGATCTGCACGGTGTATCGCTGGACGGAAAAAAGCCTTCAGCGGAAACCCTATTGCACACCAGCCTGTATGCGCGTTACCCCGGGCTGGGCTGCGTGCTGCACAGCCACTCACATGCTGCAGTGCTGGCCTCGCGTCTGTTTGATGAAGCCGTGGTGCTG
>JANOGQ010000135.1:0-2866 GCA_031406105.1 Lysobacterales bacterium
AGCTGTGCTGCATGGCCCTGGAATCCGGCTGCGCTTTCACTTCCTCAGCGGCAATGGCCTGTACATCGTCCTCTTCGGCCTGGTTCAACATATTCCATGCCGTTGCCACCACCAGCAAGCCACCGCCAATTCGCACGACCGGCAGCGAAACACCGAACAGTGCCAGCACGTAAGATCCAAACAGCATCGAGACCACCAGTACGAACCAGGCATTGATCGCAACTTGGCGCGCCAGGCGCCTCGCGAATTCGCGATTGGGACCCACGGTGGCAGCAAAAACCGGAGCTACGGCCAGCGGGTTGATGATGGGCAACAAGGTGATGGGCACCAGCAAAAGACCATGAATGAACCAGCTGATTAGGGAATCCACCCGGCTATCAACCCATGCCCGCGTTCGCGGCAATGGCGAGGATCACACCCACAACCACGCAGAACGCGAGCATCAAAGGCCAGACAAAACGCAGATAGGCGCCGTATTCGACCTTGGCAATGGCAAGACCACCAACCAGCACCACGCTGGTGGGCGAAACCAGCAGCGCAAGTCCATGGCCAAGAACCCAGGCGGTTATGGTGAGCGGCCGGCTGACTCCGGCAAAATCTGCCAGCGGCGACAGCAAGGGCATGGCCAGCGCAGCGTGGCCGGAACTGGATGGAATCAGGAATGCCAGTGGAATGTTCACCAGCGTGGTTGCCAGGGCAAAACTGGCCGCTGAGGCGCCGGTGATAAGCTGCTCCATGGCATTGAGCACCGTATCCAGAATCTGGGTGTTGGTCATGATCGCCGAAATACCGCCAGCCAGCAGAATGACCAGGGCCGGTTTCATCATGTCGGCCGCGCCAACTGCGATCAGGCGCACGATCTCCGCCTCTTTCATCCGGGCAACCAGGCCGACCAGTACGGATGCGAATATGAACAACATGGCTAACTGTGGAAACCACCAGTTTAATTCGAACCAGAAGGGCTGGGCTGCGGCGACCGTGTGCGTGTAGTAATCGTCTGCCGGCCCGGTGGTGGCGCCAACGATACTGGACCAGGGGATCACCGAGAAAATCATCAGCCCGAATGCCAGCGCGGTAATCACCAGTACCCATTTTTGCATGCTATTCAATGTTTCGCTGGGGCCTGAGGCCGGCTCCGGCGCATCGTCTTCAAATCCCACCAGCGAAGCGCTCCGGTCGGCACGAACCCGGGCTGCATAGCGCAATACAAAGGCCACAGCCATGGCCGTCAGCAGCACCCAGAGTACCAGCCGCAGCAGGATGCCATCGCCAATGCCTACGCCCGCCTCGCCAGCGGCCACGCCAATGGAAAAGGGGTTCACAGTGGACGCCATCACACCGGTAACCGAACCGAGAATGATCATTGCTGCCGTTACGAGCCGGTCGTAGCCCATCGCGGCCATCAGCGGGATGAACAAGGCATAGAAGCCGAAGGTCTCCACCGAAAAGCCCATGGTGGTACCGAGCAGCGAGAACAGCGCCATGATCGCGGTGATCAGCAGCCAGCCACGGCTGCGCAGGCGGTAGGCCAGCGCGCCTACTGCTACCTCGAGGCTGCGGGTTGCGAAACTGATGGAAATGAATGCGCCAATGGCCATGATAAACACGATCACGCCGATTTGACCAAACAGGCGTCCGACGGTGCGTGTATCGACAGTACCCGCCGCCGGGCTCAGCAGGCCATAAATCCCGTTGACGGGTGCCAGGATCAATTGCTCGATCCGCTCGCTTGTGCTCAGCGGTGATTCAACGCGCTCATAAGTGCCGGGAATGGGCGAACCATCGGCATCGGTGCTGAATTGTCCCGCCGGGATGAACAGTGCAGCAAACCAGACCAGCAGGGTAACGATAGCAAGAGTCGTTACCGCACTGGGAAACGAAAATCCGCGCTGAATCCTGATGGACGATACGATATTGGCTTGTGGCGACATGAATTCCCTCGAGCCGTGGCCAACCAAGTCATCGGTCGGTCGACACCGGGCCAGACCTGACCCGGTAGACATAACCTGGGTTGACTAACTCAGAAATCAACCGGATCGCGGATGATCGGGCAGGTCATACAGTGACCGCCACCACGGCCACGGCCGAGTTCGGCGCCCACAATAGTGATGACCTCGATACCGGCTTTACGCAAGAGCGTATTGGTGTAGGTATTGCGGTCATAGGCATACACCACGCCCGGCGAGGCGCAAACCAGGTTGGCGCCGCTGTCCCACTGCGTACGCTCACGCTGGTAGTCGCTGCCACCGGCTTCAACCACGCGCAATTTCTTGAAGCCCAGGGCTTGCGCCACCACGTCGACGAATGGCTTTTTCTCGGCATGCAGTTCAACACCGCTGGGGTGTTTGCTGGGCCGGTACGAGAAGGTCGTGGTCTTGGCCAGGAAGTCCGGTGCCAGCAGTACACAGTCACGATCAGCAAATGTGAACACCGTATCGAGGTGCATGGCAGCGCGTATCTTTGGCATTGCCGCCACGATTACGCGGGTTGCAGCGCCTTTTTCAAACAGCGTGGCCGCGAGCTGGCTGATGGCCTGGCGCGAAGTGCGTTCACTCATACCGATCAGCACGTTGCCTTTGCCAATCGGCATCACGTCCCCGCCTTCGAGCGTGGCCAGTCCATGATCCTTGAGGGGGTCGCCCCACCAGACATTGACCTTACCCGCGAAGTCGGGGTGGAATTTATAAATCGCGGTGGTGAGAATGGTTTCCTCGTGCCGGGCAGGCCAGTAAAGCGAAGTCCAGTGACCTGGCCGCGTCTGCTGCTGACGGTGAATGAGATGTTGGATGAGGACGCCATCATTGTTGAAGAGCTTGGGACGGAAGACTGGGTGCAGCGTTCATTTCCTTTTGCCGATGGCAAAAAG
>JANOGQ010000103.1:0-1674 GCA_031406105.1 Lysobacterales bacterium
CAGCCCTTTGGTGGCTACAAACAATCCGGTCAGGCTCGTGATAAATGCATGGACAGCGTGAAGAGCTACATGCAATCCAAATCGGCCTGGTTCCGGCTGGCTGCAGAATAAGCTGTGAGTTCTGAGCCTCTGGTCCTCTACTCACTTGAAGGCCCATTGGCCTGGCTGAAGCTGAATCGGCCCGATAAGCTCAATGCCGTCAGCAAGGCCATGATCAGCGAGCTGAATGTGGCGCTGGATAAAGCTGAAAGCGATGAGCAGGTGCGGGTGATCCTGGTGGAAGGCGCAGGCCGTGCCTTCTCAGCAGGTTTCGATCTGGATATGGGCGTGGGTGATGAGCTCGAAAATGCCAGCCCCGGGCAATTGCGCAAGATCATGCGCCGCGAGTTGCGCAATGATTTCGATATCATCATGCGCTTCTGGGACAGCCCCAAGGTCACCATCGCCGCAGTTCACGGCTATTGCCTTGGCAGTGCCATGGAAATTGCACTGGCCTGCGATATGACCATAGCCTCTGAAGACTGTCGTTTTGGAGCGCCGGAAGTGCAGTTCGGCAGTGGCATCGTCGCCTTGCTGTTGCCCTGGTTCTGCGGCCCCAAACGCACCAAGGAACTGCTCCTGACCGGAACAGACAAAGTCACCGCGAAACAAGCAGCAGATTGGGGCCTGGTCAATCGGGTGGTCGAGGCCAATGAGTTGCGTGAATCGGCGCGTCAAATGGCTTTGTCCATTGCTCAAAACGACCAACTTGCAGTGCGCCTGACCAAGCAGGCGATCAACCGCAGTTTTGATACTGCCGGTATGCGCAAGGCTCTGCTGGACGCTCTGGAGCTGGATGTGGAAATCGAAAGCACCGAAACTCCTGAGTCAAAAGCGTTTAACGAAATGATGGAAACCAACGGAATTCGCGCCGCCATCGAATGGCGCCGTCGCCAGTTTGACAAAATTCAAGCAAACTCCGAGTCATTCATCCACGGATGATCGGAATGCCGAAGCCATTTCGAGCTAACAGCCACGCAGGTGGCCAGGATACCTACATGACAGAAGCCTATTCAGCCCAGGAACTGCACGACTACCTGGCCCTGCATCCCGATACACGCTACATGGAATTGCTGGTAGCCGACATCAACGGCATGTTGCGTGGTAAACGAGCACCTTTGCATGACCTGCCCAAGTTCTTCAGGAACGGGGTGAATTTCTGCGCCGCTACGGTTTCCCTGGATACGCTGGGCGCTACATTCGACACCGTTCCCTTTGGCACCGAAGATGGCGATCCGGATGTACGCGCACGCATCGTACCTGGCACGCTGGCCCCGGTACCCTGGGCTGCATTGCCCACCGGCCAGGCCATCCTGGAATTGAGTGAACTCGACGGCACCTCATACTACCTGGATGCGCGCCAAGTGCTGAAACGGGCTTTGCAGCCGCTGCTGGACATCGGCCTGAAGCCGGTGATGGCAGCCGAGCTGGAGTTCTACCTGGTGGAGCATGATGGTGAAACCTACCATCCACGCTACCCCTTGATGCCCGGTTCGGACTTGCCGCAGAAAGGTCCGCAATACGCCAGCTTTGAAGACCTGGCAGAAGTGGATGATTTTCTGGCCTCGGTTCACAACTACTGCGAAATCCAGAATGTTCCTGCCGGCGCCGCCTTGTCTGAATTTGCACCCGGCC
>JANOGQ010000168.1:0-9627 GCA_031406105.1 Lysobacterales bacterium
GGCCTGTTCGAACAGTTTGGCGACGATCGCTTCCATCCTACGCTGGGGACGGCAGTCGATGACTACCTTAAGGATTTCAAGATCGAATGGCACCGCTCACGCAAGAAGAAGCACCCCAAGCCCTCACTCGAAATTGAAAAACAGGGTGAGGCGTAAATGCAGGTCGGTTTCGGGTCGCTGTCCCTCATCGTCATGGTCGTAACGAATGATAACGGTATTGGGTGTGATGGAAACCCGCTCGGCTGCGGCGAATTCCAGACCCGCGATCAGCATGGTTGCAGTTGCCGAAGGGTCGAACGGCAGGTAGTCGATGTCATCTCCCTTGGGGCTGGGCTCAAACAGGCGGTCCACCCGTAAAACCAGGTTGGTCTTTTTGCTGGTGCGGGTGACCAGGAAGCCCGAGGCCAACTCGAGCGGCGGATCATCTTCGCGGTCCTGATTGGAGTATTGCAAACCCCAGCGCAGGTTTTCAGTCTTGAATCCCGCGAAGGCCTGGAGTGTCGTGCGATCAGTCGGCCCGCCCTGGTCCTCATAATCAGCGTACAGATCCATAGTCCAGCGCGCATCCGGTTTCCAGGCGATGGCGCTCATCCACCTTTTGTTGGCGTTCGTGTCCTTACCGAAATCGGTTCCGGTGCCGAACATCACCCGGTAAGACCAGCTGCCTTCCGCCCCGAGTGGCCCTTGCAGGGACGGTCCGCCTTCGCGGCTACTTACACCTTGCAGGTCCAGCGGCGTGCGGGCCAGGTAGCGCATCCCCCAAGCCGATTCGATCAGGTCGAAAGTTGGGGTGGGCGACAATCCAAGAAGCAGCCTTTGCTGGCCAAAATTGCGGCCAATGTAGAGATCCTTGAAGTCAGCTTCAAAGTCGTAGTCCTCGAACTCACCTGACTGGTTGGCCTCAAAGCGCAGTCGGCCAAACCAGTCTGCAGGAAGCTTCGCATCGAAGGTGAGGTAAGCGCGCCGGATCACACCACCTGCGGCACCATCGCCAGCCTCGGTATGGTGGCTGGGCACATAGTACAGGTCGCCGAAGGCCAGAAATCCGACGCTCAGCCTGGGCTTGTCTTCGGCCCCAAACCCCGTCGCCGGCAGGACTGCCAGCTGTGCGGCCAGGGCCAAGGCCATACGATGTTTGAATTTCATCGGCCGCATTATGCGCGCTATCGAAGCTTCATTGGCTTGTGCAAATGCAGGACTGGAATCCAGATTCACAATGTAAAAGCTGGATGGCCCAGGCCTGCTTCTCGACCGGTCCCCGGTCTCACCTTCTTCCAGAGTTCGCTTTGCGCCTCTGGAATGACGTGCCTTAAGGGGTGATTCCGGCCCACGAAAATCCCCGTCATTCTCGGCGACCGGTGAGGAGCTGACGGAGGTCAACGTGGAGACTGTGTCGTCGTCTCATGCTCGGAATCGGGCGCGGAGATCACGCGCCCGGGATCAGAACTTCTCCTTCACGTGCTTGTAGGTGTAATCGGGATCCTTGTAGTTACCGGGCTTCTGCCGCTTGGGCAGTTTGACTTTTTCGCGCGGTAATTCTTTGTAGGGGATGACACTCAGCAGGTGGCTGATGAGATTCAGACGGCCGCGTTCCTTGTCGTCCGTGTTCGCCACGTACCAGGGAGCGAAGCCCGTGTCGGTGGCTTTGAACATGTCATCACGGGCGCGGGAATAGTCGTACCAGCGGCTGTAGGACTTCAGATCCATGCCGGTGAGCTTCCAGGTCTTGCGCCCGTCGTCAATGCGTGACGCCAGCCTTTTCGTTTGCTCTTCGGGGCTCACTTCCAGCCAATACTTGATCAGGATGATGCCGGAATCGACGATGGATTTTTCCATCAACGGAACCATATTGAGGAATCGATTGGTCTGTTCCGGGGTGCAGAAACCCATAACCCGCTCGACGCCCGCACGGTTGTACCAGCTGCGATCGAAAATGGCCACCTCGCCCGCCGCCGGAAAGTGCTTCACGTAGCGCTGGAAGTAAAGCTGGCTTTTTTCGCGCTCGGTGGGGGCGGGCAATGCGACCACGCGGAATATGCGCGGGCTCACACGCTCCGTTATGGCCTTGATCACGCCACCTTTTCCGGCGCCATCGCGCCCTTCAAATACGATGCACACTTTCAGGCCGGCATGAACCACCCATTGCTGCAGTTTGACGAGTTCAATATGCAGCTTTTTCATTTCTTTGGCGTAAGCCTTGCCGCTCAGTTCCCCGGACTGCTCCC
Organism: Lysobacterales bacterium; assembly: GCA_031406105.1. Classification (GTDB taxonomy): domain Bacteria; phylum Pseudomonadota; class Gammaproteobacteria; order Xanthomonadales; family SZUA-36; genus JAWXBM01. The sequence continues at coordinate 2,226 of JANOGQ010000168.1, forward strand.
TGGGGGCTTCGGCTCCTTTCGTGGCCGTTTTGGCCTTGCCGGTTTTCTTCTTGCCGGTTTCTTTCACTTCGTCTTCAGACTTTTTGTCTTTGTCTTTACGGTCAGTCTTTTTGTTCATTTTCCAGTGCCTTTTGCGTGATGTGGCTGTATAGGCCAACCAGCTTGTTCATAAGCGGTTGGAGCTCGGGGTGTTTCGACACCAGCGTTTGCACCTGCGCTGAATCCTCGGCGACGCCTTTCAGGAACTGCATGTCATGATCGTCAAGCTTCTCGCCACGATCAACCCGATCTTTCATCACCAGTGCGCGGGGCAAACGCCAGGTGTTGAGACGGTCCAGCAAAACCTGGATGGTGCCGCTGTCGCCTGAGGGATCTTTCATTTTTACCTCCACAATATGGTTGAAGACATTATAAGCACCAGCTATATCTGGTGCATCTGGCCGAAGCTGGCAGGGTGACCTGGATCAGGAAGCAGGCTTGCCTTGTCATTGCTTAACCTTTAGCGTACCGAACATGGCCGCCCCAGCCCTGCATCGTGCTCTGAAGAGGAAACTGCGCAAGCTGCGGCAACTCATTTCTGATCCGGGTGATATCATCCGGCGCAAGCACACCATCCACCGCCTGCGGGTGCAGCTGAAAGAGTGGCGAGCAGCGCTGCGGCTGTTGCACAGTATTAATCCCAATTTCCCCCAAGTGTTCATCTCGCAGGACTTCAAACCGGTGTTTGCAGCGGCCGGACACGTGCGGTTCTGGCAACTGCAGCGAAGCTTCCTGAACCACACAAATCCGCTCGCGCAAGCTTTTATCCGGGACTACCGGGCGTATCTCCGCGACCGGCTGCGGGAGGCCCGCGAGGATTTCAGGGTTGTCGCAGACATCTCCGATTGGCCGCGGTGGCGGGAGCTGAAGCTTGATGTTCGTCAAGTGTGTGAGGCCTGTAACGATGAATTGCTGCAAGAATATTTTGCCGGCTTGCAGTCGGCCATAATGACAAAAAAAACACTTCTCAGCCGGCGCCGGAAGCACGAAATGCATGCATTGCGCAAATTGATGCGCGAATATTCCGCCAACCGCAAATTGCTTGCCAGGGGACTGGGTTTTGATATCGGGCCGGTGCCGGGCCTTGCTCTGGACGTTGCCGGGCTGCAAGAATCGTTGGGCGACTGGCATGACCAGAGTGCAGCCTGCACGCAACTGGCGGAAGATCTGAGCGATTCCGCCTGGGTTGCAGAACCCCTGAAGCAGGGTAAAGCAGTGCTGCGCGCATGGAAAAAGACCGAGCGAGAGATATGGGACAAAATCATCGCTGAACTGGCAAGCAATTGACCCGGCACTTTTTGGGACATCTCGTATTCAATTAGCGACGGCTTCAGGGGTTGTTACCCCCGGGCCGATGAAGCGCTCCAGCCAGTCCAGCATCTCCGCAGCCGCCAATAACACATTTTCGCGCGCCCAGTAATGGTGGCCCTCGTAAGGCAATTCCACGTAACGTGCGGTCGCGCTGGCGCCGACCAGCGCGTGGAAAAAGCGCCGCGCGCCGAAGGGAATTGTTCCCGGATTCTCGTCGTTACCGCCGTGCACCAGCAGGATCGGCTTCTTCATCGCGTCGGCAAAGAAGAAGGGTGAGATGCTGGTATACATCTCGGTGGCTTCCCAAAACGAACGGCTCTCGTGCTGGAAACCGAAGGGTGTCAAGGTGCGGTTGTAGGCGCCGCTCATCGCAATGCCGGTTGCAAACCGATCGGAGTGGATCAACAGGTTGGCCGTCGAGAAAGCGCCATAGCTGCGCCCGGCGACAGCAAACCGCTCTGGATCACTGATTCCGGATTCGACCAGGTAGTCGAGTGCCGCATCAACACTGGAGAGGAGCTGCGGCAGATAGTCGCCACGCTCGCCGCTGGATTCATCGAGTATCGGCACGGTCGGGTTCATCAGCACCGCGTAGCCGGCAACCAGTGCCGCCAGTGGTGAGGGTCCTTTCACCTTGTGAAAGCGGTAAAACCGGAGATCCATCTGCTCAGCCTGTTCCTCGTCGGAGAACTCGGAGGGGTAAATCCAGACCAGTGTTGGCAGTCGCTCGCCTTCGCGGTGGCCTGCAGGCAGATACAGCGTGCCGGTGAGTTCCACACCGTCCGCGCGTGGGTAGGTCACCACGCGTCGCGTCACCTGCCTGAGCTGCGGATACGGATCCGGCACTTCGCGCATGGCGATGCGCTCGGTGCCGCGATGAAGGAACAGGTTCGGTGATTCGGTGTCGGTCTCGCGCGAGGTCACAAAGGATGGCAACTTCGGATCAAGCACGCCCAGCACGATCTCGAAGACGCCTGGCTCAGCCTGGAAGACCCGCTGCACCTGCTTTTCCCGCAGGTCGAAGATGTCGAGGAAGGGCTGCGGCCCGCGGTCGCTGAGGCCATCGCCGGCAATGAAAATGCGACCGTCGACTTCCAGCACGGGCCCGTCAGAGCCGTTCAGCCGCATGGCGCTCCCCGGATTGTCATAGCGGTCAGCCACGACGCCCTTCCAGATCGGGCTCACACTGTCTGCCATGACCACCTGGTAGCTGACTTCTTCGGCGGTGTCGCCGCGGGTTGTGAAGTAGGGTGTGCCGGCCGTGGTCCAGCCAAAGCGCTGGATCATCTTAGGGCTGGAAGCAACTTCGACTGGCGGATCTTTGAATGGCGCCGTGATCGATTTCCAGTGGTGGATTCGCATGCCACCCGCATCGCGGCTGGATTCGATAAAGCCCAGCGTGCTGTCGGTTCCAGGCTTCCAGGTCGCGCGGCGCGGACCCTCACGCTCGTCCTCCTCATGCTCCTCATCAATGCCGAAGCCGCTGGGGCGTGAGGCGTAGAGCCGGGTTCCCTGCGTGAGGTCCCAGAGTTGGATCGAGCTGGGGAAACGCCGGGCCGGAACCAGCCGCGAATAGGGGCGCTCGATCTGGGTCACAACTACATAGCTGCCGCGCGGCGAGGGTTCAAACGTGGAGATGAGGCCGCGGAGACCAGTCACGCGCTGCATGCGGCCGGATAAATCGACGCGCGCGAGCTCGACGGTAAAGTAATGCTCGAACAGCTCGTCCTCGTAGTGGTTCTCCAGCAGGTTCTGGGAGGTACGCAAAGGCGACGGGCCGCTGCTGTGCTCAACCAATACCGGCGCCGGGCGCTCAGCCGGGACTGGGCCGCGGTCCTGCGGAACGACTTTGCACATCAGTTCGTCCTTGCTCACCCACCGACAAGGGTCACCCCAGGCAGCGTTGATCGGCGTATCAAGCACCCGCTCTTTGCCTGTGGCAATATCGAACAGCACGAGACGAGCTGCTTCGCTGCTGATGGCAAGCGCAGAAAGTGTTTGGCCATCGGGTGAGAAATGCACAAAATCCAGCACCACGCCTTCGGCGGGCAACCAAACGGTAGGCTGCTGTTCGGGCGGGGCGTTGACCTCGAGGATTTCGATGCGATAGATCAGCGGCGTTACGCCCGAAGTCTGCGATTGCGGATCGAAGCGGAAGCCGGCCAGACCGAGGCGTGGTCGCGCCAATCTGTCCATGCTGATAACCGGTTCCCGAAAGAGTAGTGCAATGCGACTGGAACCGACATGGAGCATGGGCTCAGGTGGGGTCGGGGCGGTCAGCAGGTCAGTGACCACAGCAATGGGTTCGCGGAAATCCGCGGCCCGTTTCTCAGCTGAATCATTGTTTGGCACGGCGGCGAAGGCCCCGCTGAAAAAGGCCAACAGTGCGCCCAGCAACCCTGCGCGTACGGTGCAAACCTGGATTTTGTTCATGTCATTTGACTCTTGTCAGTGAGGATTTAAGCTTCGGCTCAGGCCAAACAGATCCGGGTGAATCTGTGGTTACCGGCGGATTTGATTCGCCAATATTACGCTTCCTTTCTCGCCCAGGAGCCATTGCTCTAGTCTCCGGAGAAGAACCTGAGGTTCAGGCAGGTTCACCCAAGCAGGCCAAAGCTCGGAATCTAATAACCCAACTTAGTACACCCAAGCGGATGAAGCCACTCGTAAATTTTCCGGTTGAGCTTTCGGAGATCCCGCTCTTTGCGGCTTCAATCGACCGCTCCGAAGGCGTTTCGGGCTACCATGATTCCTCGCACCAGAACTTACTGAGAAAATGTCACATGAATCAAGCTCGCATTGAAACAACGCAAAGCGCGCCAGGCTTACCGGCATTGCGCCTGGACATCGTCGCCGGACTCACGGCGGCCGCGGTTGTTCTTCCCAAGGCGATGGCTTATGCCTCCGTGGCAGGTTTGCCGGTAGCTGTTGGTCTTTACACCGCGCTGGTCCCGATGCTGGTGTATGCGCTCCTCGGCTCGTCACGCGTGCTCAGCGTCAGTTCCACCACTACGCTGGGCATCCTGACCGCCACTCAACTTGCGCTGGTGGTGCCGGATGGCGACCCTGCAAAGCTCGTCACCGCAACGGCCACGCTGGCCGCATTGGCCGGTGTGCTGCTGTTCGCGGCCAGGCTGTTGCGCCTGGGCTTCGTCGCCAACTTCATTTCTGCGCCGGTGCTGACCGGTTTCAAGGCCGGGATCGGCCTGGTGATCGTGGTCGACCAGGTGCCTAAACTCTTTGGCATCCATATCACGAAACAAGGATTCTTTAGCGACGTCCTGAGCGTGCTGCAACAACTTCCCCATACCTCCCTGATGACACTGGCGGTGGCGGTGGCGACGTTTGCGGTGCTGACCGTAATGGAACGACTTTGGAAGCATTCGCCGGCGCCGCTGGTGGCAGTGGGCGGCAGCATCGCTGCGTCGTGGTACTTCGGCCTGCAGGCTGCTGGGGTCTCCACGGTTGGTCTGATTCCACAGGGCCTGCCGTCGGTGACGTTGCCGGATATTTCCCTTGTGGCGCAATTGGCGCCGGGCGCGTTGGGGATCGCGCTGATGAGCTTTACCGAAACGATTGCGGCGGGTCGCGCTTTTGCGCGCCCTGGTGACCCGCCTATCGATGCGAACCGTGAGCTGGTCGCCACCGGGGCGGGCAACCTGGCGGGCGCCTTGCTTGGCGCGATGCCGGCGGGTGGGGGCACTTCGCAGACGGCGGTGGTACGCGCCGCTGGTGGGCAGTCGCAGAAGGCTTCGCTGGTAACCGCGGGCGCCGCGCTGGCAACGATGCTCTTGCTGGCGACTCTGCTGGGCTTTATGCCGCACGCGACCCTTGCAGCAGTGGTCATCGTCTACTCGGTTACGCTGATCCAGCCGGCGGAATTCCGTGCCATCCGCAGCGTGCGCAGCATGGAGTTCCGCTGGGCGCTGCTCGCCTGTATCGGGGTACTGCTGTTCGGCACGCTCAAGGGCATCGTGGTAGCGATCATCGTATCGATGATTGGTTTGGCCAGCCAGACGGCCCACCCCCGCGTCTCGGTAATCGGTCGCAAGCGGGGATCAGACGTGCTGCGGCCGCTGTCACCTGAACACCCCGACGACGAGACCTTCGAGGGCCTGCTGATCGTGCGGCCGGAAGGACGCCTGTTCTTCGTCAATGCGCAGTATGTGGCGGAGCGGATCGACGCATTGGTCGAGGAGCACAAACCTCGCGTGCTCGCTCTCGATATGAGCCGCGTGTCCGACATCGAGTATTCGGCCTTGCAGGTGCTGATGGATGGCGAGAAGCGTGCGACCGATAAAGGCACCACCGTATGGCTGGCAGGGCTGAACCCTGATGTTCTTGAGACAGTGCGAAAGGCCGGGCTGGACCAACGACTTGGCCGTGAGCGGATGCTGTTCAATGCCCGGGTGGCGATACAACGATACCAGGCGCTGCAGGACGCGGAGGCAGGTCTGCCGCTGCCCGGGACCAGTTGATCGCCAGCTAAAGGCTTTGGGCATGCTCCAGCATGATCACACCCACGGACACCAGGAAACCGAGAACTGTAAACAACCCCGCCAGTTTGCCGCCGTGGTGATAGGCTTCCGGCATCATAGTGTTGGCCAGCATCACCAGGATCGCACCTGCCGCGAACATCTTGATGAAGGACAGCCAGACCACGGGAGCTGAGCCCAATAGCGCATAGCCCGCCGCTGCTGTCAGCGCGCACACGATGGCGATGCCCATCCACAGAAACTGCACTTTCATCCGGCCCCAACCGGCAGCCTTCATGCCGCTGGTCCCTGCGATCGCTTCCGGCAGGTTCGAAATGAACACGGCCACCAGCAGCGCCATGCTCACCTCGCCGGATTCGCGAATGCCAAGTCCGAGTACCGCCGATTCAGGCACCCCGTCGAGGATGATCGCCAGCACCAGCGGAACGATCAGACCCGAATGGTGTTCCCCGCCGATGGCTTTGCGGTCTTGCGCGCCGAACTTGCCTATGAGCATGTCGATGAAGAAAAACGTCAACGCCCCCGCCAGAAAACCCAAAGCGGGGTACCCTGTGCCGGCTGCGTCCCTCATGGCGTCGACGGTCAGTTCGTAGGCGACGGCCGAGATCAGCACGCCCGCGCCGAAGGCCATGATGATGCCGAGGGTGCGTCGGCCGAAATCGATCCAGTTCCCGAGTGCGCCGCCAATAATCAACGAGGAGGTGGCGACGAAACCCCATAGCAAGGCTTCAATCATGGCGAGTGGGCTCCGCCCGCAAGCACAGCTCCAGCAGGCCTGCTGTCATCTCCCGCATCACTTTGCGCATTTCCATGTACGGGGGATGAAATGGAGTCGATGCGCGACTACGCCCGAACTCAACCGTGTAGGAAATGGTTTTTGCCCTACCGGGTGCGAGCAGGTGACGGCTGTAGGCGTAATCGTCGGTGGCGCCCGCGGTTGGATAAAGCCCCACGGACTGCTCCACCTTGTATTTCCTGGCGCGTACCTTCTCGATGGCGCCGGCCATGCGCTTGCCCATCCGAACTGAGAGCTTGTGATCTTCCGCGGCGATGTACTCCCGGTACTCCGGTTCGTGAAGTTTCCCGCGTTTGCCGTCGTAGGCGGGGTTGGCGAAGTTCATGGTGGGATCGTCCGATTGGTTCTCGTCGCCGCTCCAACTGTGCAGGATGGTTTCACCGTAGCTGTGCAAGTCGACGAAGTACTGAATATTGGGATGCTGGTCCAACAGCCAGATCACGTTGCGCGTCTCGGGCTCCGAGGCGGGTCGGGGGCCGATATAGGTTTCGTAGTCCGTGGGGTTGCGCGTACTTGCCACGGTGTCGGGCGCAAAGTAGCGATCGAAGTGCCAGAGAAACGGGAAATTTCGGTTGATGTCGACGCCGATGGACTTGTAGTTCTTCCCCTTCGGCGCAGGACGACGGTTCTTCCGCCACATCGGGTGGCGGTTCATGCTGAATTCGCGGCCGTCAGGGTTAACCTGCGGAAAGAGGATGACATCGCGGGTTTCGATAATCGAGCGGATTTGTGCGGCTGAGAAGAACTTGCTCCCGAGACG
>JANOGQ010000194.1:0-7156 GCA_031406105.1 Lysobacterales bacterium
AGGGCCTGATGGTAACCCCGGTCAACCGCACCGGCATGCTGCACATACTGGAAGCCCGAAAACCTCTGGAGCGCCTGCTTGTTCATCGGGCCGCACTCAATGCCCGTGATGAACAACGCAGCAGCCTCTCTGCCATTGCCCGCGACATGGCGCTGGTGCATGAAAGTCTGGATGATTTCCTGCGGCTGGATTGCGAGCTCGACAAACTCATCGATGGGTGCGCCAGCAACCCCTTTGCCACGGCTGCGCTGGCACCTTTTCGCAGTCACAGCCGGCGTTTCTGGTATTTTTATCGTCAACAGGTCAAATTGGCTGAGGCCATTACAGCACATGCTTCACTGGCACGATTGATTGCGCGACGCGATGCCGGCGGCGCCGAGAAAGCATCCGATGCAAGCGTCGCGGTGCTGGAACGGCTGGTAGCTGGCCTGGACCGTTTCGGTTAGCGTATGGGCCATGGTATTGATCATGGCCTGAACTTGATCAGATTCCTGAAACCATTGTTTCCACCTTCAGAGTAAAGAGCGTGAGTCAGCAACAACCCCACTGCATTGTGATTGGCGCCGGTATTGTCGGTGCTTCCTGCGCCTGGCATCTGCAGCATCGGGGAGCGCGCGTTACTGTGGTTGATCATGTGCAGCCCGGGCAGGCCACCAGTTTTGGCAATGCCGGCTGTCTTTCGCCTTCATCGATTTATCCTTTTTCCTACCCCGGCGCGATCAAGCAGGTACCGGGTTGGCTGCTCGACCCTTTGGGCCCCATGCGCATCCGCTGGCCTGATTTGCCGTCATTACTGCCCTGGTTGTGGCGTTTCTGGCGCGAAGGTAATGAGCAGCGCGTGCAGGTAGTTTCCGCAGCGCAGTATCAGCTGATGCGTTCAGTTACTGCCGACTACGACACTATCCTCAAAGCCACGAACAGCGAATCTCTGCGCAGCTCCAAAGGCCTGATCTTGCTGTACAGCGATGCTGCCGAATTCGAGCAGGATCGGTGGCGCTACGACCTCAAGGATCAATTCAAGCTACCCTGGTCCAGGCTCAGTCATGCCGAGCTGCATGATCTTGAAGCAGATGTGAAAATTCCGGCAGAAGGTGTGGCCGTGATGGACCACAGCTGGCAACATCTCCTGTCGCCCACGGATGTGACACGGAATATTGCAGAAGCCGCCTTTGCAGCGGGTGCAGAGTGGTTGAATGACAAGGCAACTCAAGTACAGTCGAATGACCAGGGAGTTGTGGTAACAACCCTGGGCGGAAAGAAAATCAATGGTGACTACCTGGTGCTCGCCACCGGAGTGTGGACCAATACCCTGCTGCAGCAACTGGGCTATCGGGTACCGCTGACCGCCAAACGCGGCTATCACAGCATGCTGGCACAGCCCAATGTGAACTTGTCTCATCCCCTGATGCAGGTCAAGGAATACATTGTCATGACGCCCATGCGTGATGGCTTGAGGGTTGCAGGCACAGCAGAGTTTGCCCGCATTGATGCAGCTCCGGATTACCGCCGTGCCAGGGTGCTGTTGCAACATGCACAGCGTTTTTTGCCTGGCCTGAAGGGGGAGTCTGTCACCGAGTGGATGGGCCAAAGGCCCATGCTGCCTGATTCGATTCCTGTGCTGGGTAAATTGCCGGCTTACGATAGAGTGCTGTGCGCCTTTGGCCACGGGCACTACGGAATTACCCAGGGCCCGACCTCAGGGCGCATCATCAGCGACCTGGTGTTTGGCCAAACTCCGCATGTGGATATCCGGCCTTTTTCCATCACCCGCTTCAGCAGGAAAGTTGGCTGATGGCTCCCGATAAAGCCTGGCAATTCGACTGTATTGATGCACATACCTGTGGCAATCCGGTACGGCTGGTGGTGACGGGTGGGCCAGAATTGCAGGGCGACAGCATGGCAGCACGCCGGCAGCATTTCATGCAGGAGTTCGACTGGATAAGAACTGCCCTGATGTTCGAGCCACGCGGCCACGCAATGATGTCGGGCAGCATCCTTTATCCCAGTACCCGTGAGGACTGCGACGTAGGCGTGTTGTACATCGAGACCTCCGGTTGCCTGCCCATGTGTGGCCACGGCACGATTGGTATGGTCACCATTGCGATAGAGCATGGCCTGGCCACGCCGCGCGAGCCAGGCCTGCTGATGCTGGAAACACCGGCGGGCAGAGTGGAGGCGCGTTACCGGCTGGTGGGTGGCAAAGTGAAGTCTGTCCGGCTGACCAATATTCCTTCCTACCTGCATGCCCGGAATCTGCAAGTGGATTGCCCGGAGCTGGGTGGCGTTTTGCAAGTCGATGTGGCCTATGGCGGAAATTTCTATGCCATCATCGAGCCACAAGCAATTTACACAGATCTGCGCACCTTGAGCGCTGGCGATATCATACGTATCAGTCCTTTATTGCGGGAACGATTGAACCAGCAATATTCCTTTGTTCATCCTGAAGATGAACGTATCAAAGGTCTCAGCCACCTGTTGTGGGCCGGCAAACCCATGAAACCCGATTCGCATGCTCGCAATGCCGTGTTCTATGGCGCCCAGGCTATTGATCGTTCACCCTGCGGTACAGGCACCTCTGCACGTATGGCTCAGCTTGCGGCTCGCGGCGAACTCAAGCCAGGCGATTCATTTGTGCACGAATCCTATATCGGCAGCCAGTTTACCGGCCGGGTTGAAGCTGCTACCCGAGTCGGTGATTACAAAGCCATCATTCCCAGTATCGAGGGCTGGGCCCGAATTTATGGCCACAACCGGATTACCGTTGACCCACAGGACGATCCTTATTGGCAAGGTTTTGTGGTCAGCTGATGTTGCGGGCAGCAGCAGGTAGAATCGACAATAGAAAATCGACCAAGGTCGGATAAACGCGGGTCCGACAAACCAGCGCCCTACAGGCAGGCGCCAAAAAAATTGAGTGCTTCCGGAGTATCAGAATATGAGTTCACATCGCATGACGAAAATTGTGCTGCTTGCAATCGGGTTGCTGGCGCTGCCCATCGGTAATCTTGCGGCCGCAGATGACAGCGCGGCCTTCCGGCAGATCTATGAGCAGGAATGGGCATTCCGGCTGAAGGAATTTCCCATCATGGCCACTGCGGCCGGCAATAATGAGTACGCCGATCAGTTGGGGCGGGTCAGTGAAGCGGATCAAAAACGCCGCTACGAATATTGGGGCCAGGTGCAGCAGCAGTTGGAGCCACTGTCCTGCGATCGCCTGTCGCATGAAGATTGCATCAACTTGCGCCTTTATCAAAAGCAAATCAGCGACTTCCGTGCCGATTATGAAACCAAGGCTTATTTGATCCCGTTCAACAGCGATTGGGGTTTTTACATGGAGTGGGGTCGTCTGCCCTCAGATACCACCTTCAGCAAAGCCAAAGATTTCGAAAACTACCTGTCTCGCCTGCAGCAGATTGGTGGGCTGATGGATGAATACATCACGCTGATGCGTAGCGGAATCCGGCTGGGCATCACCCAACCCCGGGTGATACTGGACGGGCGCGATGCACCGATTCGCATGCAACTGGTAAACCGGGTGGATGAAAGTCCATTTTTTGTGCCGTTCATGAACATGCCAGATTCCATTTCCAACCAGGACCAGGCGGCCCTGCTGGCCCGGGCCCAGCAGGTCATTTCAGAATCAGTGATACCGGCCTATCGTCGCCTGTTCGACTTTTTCCACCAGGAATACTTACCGGGTGCACGTGAGACCCTGGGGGCCAGCCAGTTACCCGGTGGCGAAGATTTTTACCAGGCGGCTATCCGCCGCTATGCCACGGTGGACCTGAGTCCGCAGGAAATCCACGACATTGGCTTGAGTGAAGTCGCGCGCATCCGCGTCGAGATGGACGAGATCATCAAAAGCCTGGAATTTGCTGGCGATTTTCCAGCTTTCCTGGAATTTCTCCGCACCGATGAGCAGTTCTATGCCCGCACTCCGCGTGAGTTGTTGGCCATTGCGTCTTATTACGCCAAGAAAATTGATGGCCGCCTGCCGATGCTGTTTGGCCACATGCCGCGGCAACCCTATGGTGTGGCCCCGGTGCCTGATGAGATCGCACCTTTCTTTACTGCTGGGCGTTATGTTGGTGCGCCATTGGACTCGCGTCGCGGCGGTTATTACTGGGTTAACACCCATCAGTTGGAAAGCCGCTCGCTGTACAACATTCCGGCTTTGACACTGCACGAAGGCGCGCCAGGCCACCACTTCCAGATCGCATTGGCACTGGAGCAAGAGGGTCAGCCGGAGTTCCGTCGCAATGATTACATTTCGGCTTATGGCGAGGGTTGGGGCCTCTATGCCGAAAAGCTCGGTGTGGAGATGGATATTTATGAGACACCCTATGAACACTTCGGCCGCCTGAGTTATGAGATGTGGCGGGCTGCCCGGCTGGTGATTGATACCGGAGTTCATTCCAAGGGCTGGACCCGCCAACAGGCGCTGGATTTCCTCGCATCAAACACCGCTTTGTCCGTGCATGAAGTGACCACCGAGATTGATCGTTACATTTCCTGGCCTGGCCAGGCGCTGAGTTACAAGCTGGGTGAGTACACCTTGTGGAACCTTAGGCGCGAGGCGGAGTCTGCCTTGGGAGGGAATTTTGATGTGCGGGCCTTTCATGATTTTGTACTCGGCCTGGGATCGGTGACTCTGGATATTCTTCAGGATGAAGTGAGGGCCTGGGTTTCCAGCCAGCCTGCCAGCCAGGCAAGCAGTTAAGCCCTCACACAAATCCACAAAACAGGCCACTTACCCAGGAGATTCTGATGAGCCAGTCTTTCAAACAAGGAGTTTTCACAGTCGGCGCAGCGTTATTGCTGGCCGCGTTCTCGCTGCAGTCGGTGCAAGCCCAGGCTGCACGCACCTCTTCACCCGAAGGCGCCACTGCCAGCATCAGCAATATCAAGGATGGTGAAGTTTTACCAGCCACTTTCCTGGTAAAGTTTGCAGTCACCGGTATGGAAGTCGTTCCGGCCGGCAAGAACGAGCCGAACTCCGGCCACCATCACCTGATGATCGACGTCAATGAATTGGCCAGCGCCAGCCAGCCTTTGCCGGTCAGCGATAAGATTATCCACTACGGTGCTGGCCAGACTGAGGCTGAAATTACTCTGAAGCCCGGCAAACACACTTTGCAGCTGATGTTTGCAGACTACATGCACGTGCCCTTTGATCCGATTGTGATGTCCAATCAGATCGACATCACTGTGGTTGATGAGAGCGAACAGAAGCAAGACAAGAAATAGAGAAATGGGGTCAGAGCCCGTTCAGGTTCAGCTCTGATCCCTTTTCATCTTCGCCCCCGCATGAAAACAATCAGTATAATCGCCGTTTAATTCCACGGTTTGGTTCACCCATGAATATCACCAAGCATTCGGTAGTCAGTTTTCATTACACCCTGAAAAATGCAGAGGGCCAGCAGCTGGATTCATCCCGCGAGGGCGATGCGCTGACCTACCTGCATGGTTCGGGTAATATCATCCGGGGCCTGGAGAAGGCAATGGAAGGAAAGGCCGAAGGCGATAGTTTTGAAGTGACCGTGCAACCGGCCGAGGCCTACGGCGAACAGAAGCCGGGAAATATTCAGCGGGTTGCTACCAAGCATTTCCAGAATGCCAAGGCGCTGCAGCCAGGCCAGGTATTGGGCTTACAGACCAAGCAAGGTCCGGTGCAGGTCACGGTGGTGAAAGTGGGTCGTTTTAATGTGGACGTTGATGCCAATCATCCGCTGGCCGGGCAGACACTGACTTTCGACGTCAATGTGACGGAAGTGCGCGAAGCCACCGACGAAGAGAAAGAACATGGCCATGTACACGGGCCGGGTGGCCATCACCACTAAGTCCAGGCAGAACCGGCTCAGTCGCCGCGATAAATGCAACCTGCGTTGCAGGTTTCCTGCACACAAACTTCAGACAGCAAAGGTAGATCAGGCTTCAGGCGTTGCCAGATCCAGCGAGCCAGGTTTTCGCTGGTGGGATTCTCGAGGCCAACGATCTCGTTCAGGTAGTGATGATCGAGCTGATCATACAAAGGTTGAAAAATCTGCCGCAGTTCGGCGAAGTCCATCACCCAACCGCTGTGTTCACCAACATCCCCACTGACGTGGATCTCAATGTGAAAGGAATGCCCGTGAATGCGGGCGCATTTGTGGCCAGCGGGAACATGGGGCAGGTGGTGAGCGGCCTCCACCTGGAATACTCTGAAGATGTCCATCGGCGGATTGTGCCCATCCCGCCGGCATGAAGCAAATTCAAATCAGGCCGGCTGGCCATTAACGCTTGCTGCGAAATCCAGTCTTTTCGTGTGAACCATCACAGAAGGGCTTGTTGGCCGATTGCCCGCAACGGCACAGTGCCCCCCGCATTTTGATGCATTCCTGGCCCATGCTGTTGTGCAGGCGCAGTCGGCCATGAAAGGTTACCGGACCATTCTTGTTGCATGACAAAGTAATTTTTGAAGGCCGGCTGGAGGATGCCGTATCGGATATTTCCTGCATGCGCCCCGAATGCAGGAACTCTGCATCCAGGTGCTGGCTATCGCAGCTGGGTCCGGTTTTTGATTTTCCACAGCGGCAGAGGTCAATGTGATTGGCGTAAGAGACAGAGCCCTCTTCGCTGACGATGGTCAGATTTCCCGTAATCCGCAAAGGGCCGGCACTGGTGATCAGTGCTTCGTTGGGGATTTCCAGTAAACGCGGCTGAGCATTCTGCTTCTGCCGCTCCTTGAACCAGCGGTCCAGGGCTTTTGAGGTAGTGGAAACACGCTCAGCAGAAGTAGTTTCAACAACCGTTGCAGGGTCGTCCATAAAGGCGACAAAAGTGCTGCTGACTTCTGAGCCTTGTGGGATTCTGCTGTGTTTCGGGGACTCTGGCAGGTCCTCCGGAACCACCTTGACGGCGGTTTTGGAAGTGTCGTCCATTGATTTTATCTCCAGGAAATCCGTTTCCTGAATATACTGTAGCACTGAAATTCGTCCGCAGCGAAAAATTTATGAAAAAAATCCCGGTCAAGCCCCTGCTGTTATCCTTGGTTTTTTGGCTCACACCTTTTACCGGAGTGCTGGCCACTCCCGAATTGTCACCCGATCGCGACCGCGGAGAGGGCCCCTATCCGCGCCTGATTCTGCGCGGCGTTACCCTGATCAATGGTGAAGGC
>JANOGQ010000208.1:0-13834 GCA_031406105.1 Lysobacterales bacterium
CGAAACTGGCCATACACATCACCGAGATCAGCCACCTCCGGCTCCCTGATCTGAGCGGGTTCTGCCACACGAGGCAGAATCTCGTGGCCCGTCATCCAGCGCACCACATCCATCAGGTGCGCAGCATGCAGATGCTTGTTGCCCCTGACCAGCCCCGCCTCGCCTTCATTCGCTGTCGGCAGCACCAGCGTGCGTTCAGCTTGATGACACCGCAATGCAGCCGGCAGGATGCCGCGCACCGGGTTCAGAGTGCCGCTGAGCGACAGCTCACCGATGAACTCGCAAATTTTGAGTTGCTTGTCGGGTATCTGTTTTGAAGCTGCAAGAATTCCCAGGGCAATGGGCAAGTCAAAGCGACTGCCTTCCTTGGGCAGATCGGCGGGCGTCAAGGAAATGGTGACATTGCGTTGTGGAAACTCGAAGCCGGCATTCAGCAAAGCCGCTTTCACCCGGTCCCGCGACTCACGCACGGCGGTCTCCGCGAGGCCAACGATGGAAGTTTTCGGCAGGCCGCCACCCAGATGAATTTCAACAATCACCTCGGGTGCTTCCACACCCACGCTGGCGCGTGAAAAGACCTGTGCCAGGCTCAATGTTGCTGTCCTCCATGCGCGTGTCAGATGTCGAATGCAGGGATTATCACCAAAAGCGCCTGTTCGGGAAATGTGTTATCAACCTGAAATTCTGTAGGAAATCAGCGCAACGATCCACGCTGCGAACCTACTCAATAATCTGATTGAGTGAGCAGACTCGCAGAGCTGATGTCCTTATTCCATTTCGCTGCGGGTGGAAAACGCGGCAGGGATTCTGCCAGAGCTGGCGTACAGTTTAAGGCTGATAGCCAGTCCACGTTGATCGCAATTCTTGCGAATGGCCTGCGCTTCGGCACTCCATGCTCAATCCAGAAGGCATCGTATCCCTGCATCCAGCAGCTGGCCGGGTGCTGGCCTGGATCTGGCCTGGATCTGGCTATGTCAGCCTTTGGTTTTTCTGGCAAGATTCACTCCACCCAATAAGCAACTGGCCGAACTCAATGCTTGAATTGACCCATATCAGCAAGTCGTTTCATGACGGCGAGAGTGAGTTGCAGGTACTGCAGGGCATCGACCTGAAACTGCAGGCGGGCCATAGCCTGGCCTTACAGGGCGCGAGTGGCTGCGGCAAAAGTACCCTGCTGCAGGTAGCTGCCGGCCTGGATGAACCGGATGAAGGTGAAGTCCGGGTGCTGGGACAACTACTCACTGCGTTGACGGAGCGCGAACTGGCGCTGTTTCGCCGCCGGCATCTGGGCTTTGTCTTTCAGCAGTTCAATCTGCTTCCCGGCCTGAACGTTCGGGACAATCTGCTGTTCCAGCGCCGCCTGAATCGCCTGCCTGATCGGGATGCCTGGGTGGACGACCTGATTGCAGAGCTGGAACTGGGCGACCATTTGAACCGTGCCGTTGAGGTGCTTTCAGGTGGGCAGCAACAACGGGTTGCCATCGCCCGCGCACTGGCGCATGCGCCCGACCTGGTGTTTGCCGATGAGCCCACCGGCAATCTGCACGATACGCTGAGCCGCCAGGTCATGCGCATGTTCGCACGGCTGGTTGAGGAATCGGGCTCGGCCCTCTTGATGGTCACGCACAACCGCGAGATGGCCTCATTCACACAGCGCCAACTGTTGCTGAAAGAAGGGCATTTGCATGTTGTTGATTCGAACCCTGTTTAGCCACTACCGGCGCCACCCGGTACAGGGCTTGTTTCTGCTGGCTGGAATTGTTATCGCCAATGTGCTGCTGGTGGGAACGCTGCTGATCAATGCGCAGGCTCGTGCCAGCTATTCCACCGGGGAACAGGTACTGCGCGCACAACCTGTTGCCAGCATCGTTTCCCGAGAAGGGGCACGCAGCATTCCGGAACGCCAGTACATTGAATTACGCCGCCAGGGATTTGCCAGTCTTGCCCCCTTGTTGCGACGTTTTGTGCGCACCGACACCGGTGAGTCGATTGAATTGTTGGGCATCGATGTGCTCGCCATGCCCAGGCCAGAACAGGAACCGCTGGGGAATTTTTCTTCAACTGGAACCCAGGGCGACGCAAACACTGGCCAGCCCGGTTTCGCTGAACTCTTTTTGCCACCCTATGCGCTGTGGGCATCGCCGGCACGCATGGAGCAACTCGGCTGGCGGCAAGGAAGCATGCCCCTCCTGGAAAACGGCACCAAGCTGCCACCCGTGGTGGCCTTGGCGGATGAAGGTTTAGGTCACCGCCTGGTGCTGGATATCGGTGTTTTGCAAACGCTCACTTCCAGTGCCGGCGAAATCAGCGAAATCCTGGTTTTTAAGGACAGTGATGTCGCACTGCAGGCCTTACGCGCCCATTTGCCAGCCGATCTGAAGTGGCTAGACCCCAGCGCTGAACTCGACCCAGCCGAACTGACCCGCAGTTTTCATTTGAACCTGGCGGCCATGGGCCTGCTGGCTTTCGTGGTCGGTGTATTCCTGATTTATAACGCACTGGCATTCAGCTACACCGATCGGCATGAACTTCTGCGCAAACTGCGCCTCGCCGGGGTTACACGTGGCGAACTGGCAAGGGTGTTATCGCTGGAACTGCTGGTCTTTGTAATCCTTGGCAGCCTTATTGGTTTTGCCCTGGGTAGCTGGCTGGCGGTCACTCTGTTACCGGGCGTGGGTCAGACCCTGGCGCAACTCTATGGTGTTTATATCGCCTACCCGGACAGCCTGCTCAGTGGTGGGCTAGTCTTGCCCATGGTCATGACGGCGATTGCGGCTGGCTTGTGCGTTCTCTTCCCCATGCGCGAAGCTTTGACCATGCCGGTGCTGGAGCGTCAGTCATCGGGCTGGCAACAGATGACTGCGGCAAATCGTGACCGAAGACTGTTCGCGGTCGGATTGGCCTTGCTGGTGCTGGCAGGTGCACTGGCAGTCACAGCCAACACCCTTTGGCTGGCCCTGGGCTGCATGGCCTCATTGTTGCTCGGCGCAGCCTTGTGCCTGCCGGCGCTTTTGCGCCTTCTTCTGGGTGCAGCGTCGCGGCTGGTTCCTTCCACCTGGGCCCGCACGGGCTGGTTACTGGCGGACAGTCGCTACTTGCTGGGTCCCGCGGCCCTGGCATTGATGGCCATCACCCTGGCACTGGTCTCCAACAGCGGGCTCAATACCATGATCGGAAGTTTTCGCCAGGCAACCGACAGTTGGTTGCAGCAGCGCCTGGTTGCCGAAATTTATCTCACCAGTGAACTATCGGAAACGCGGGTGCAGAACTGGCTGCTCCGGCAAGCACCGGCTGTCACTGTAGCAGCGCGCTACATCACACGAGTGAGGGTGCAAAATCCCGCAGGCTTTGACACCCCAATTGAAATTCTTGCTCTTGCCGATCATCCGCGCTTCGAAAACAGTGTGGAACTGATGCGCGGAGTCGATGCAGCCAAAGCGACTTTTGGCAGCGGATCAGGGGTGTTTGTCAGTGAACGATCCTGGCGCCTCGATGGGTGGGAACCCGGCCAGGAAGTGCAACTGTGTCCCGCTGCGGGAGCGCTTCCGGTTCTGGGCGTTTACCGCGACTACGGCAATCCACAATCCCAGTGGATGATCAGTGAACGATTATTCAAGTCATGCTGGCCAGAAATTCTGCCGAGTGGATTTGGCTTGTTGGGACCTCCAGAAACGGATTGGGATGATCTCCGTACCCGCCTCGTCAGTGAGTTTGATCTGCAGGACAACGAAGTGATCAACCAACAGCAGATAATGGCCGTCGGCCTGTCGGTATACGACCGCACTTTTTCTGTCACGCTGGCCCTCAATGCCCTTACTTTGCTGGTGGCCAGTATCGGCATTTTCTGTGCGGTGAGCGCCATCCACCATCACCGATTGCCGCAACAGGCGCTGCTCACTGCATTGGGGTTGACGCGGCGTGAGCGCGCCACTTTGCTGCTGCTCCAGTGGGGCTTGCTGGGTGTGTTCTGTATCGTGCTGGTCTGGCCCTTCGGGTCGCTCCTGGCCTGGGTGCTGGCGGCAGTGGTTACACCCGTGGCCTTTGGCTGGAGTTTCGCTTTGCAGCCGGAGTGGGGCTATCTGCCCATGCTGGCGTTGCTGGCCATCGGCTCTTTGCTGCTGGCCGTATTGCTGCCCTCACTGCAGTTGTTGCGGGCCTCACCGGGCCAGTTATTGCGCGAGCGCCCGGTATGAAAGCAGCCCTTGTTGCTGCGCTGCTACTTTTCTGCGCATTGACTGTCACCGCCTGCTCGCCAGCGCCTGAACCGCAAGCAACCGGTGACGTGGCCCTACTGGCCCAGGGCATGGAGGGATTCAGCCAGGCTGTGCCAGGATATGAATTTACCTTTCCCAAAGATCATGGTCCGCATCCGGACTTTCGCATTGAGTGGTGGTACCTGACAGCCAACCTGCAGGATGCCGGTGGTGAGCAGTACGGAGCCCAATGGACACTCTTTCGAATTGCCTTACAGCCTGCATCAGACCCGCCAAAGACCAATGGCCCACAAGTGATTTCACAGTCTGGCAATCCCTGGTTAAGCAAGCAGGTTTACATGGCGCACGCAGCGATTACCTGGCCTGAGGGCCATGCAGGTTTTCAGCGCTATGCCCGCGGCGGAGGTTATGGCGGCGTGGCTCAAGCCGGTGCGCAGGCAGTACCCTTTGTGGCCTGGCTGGACGATTGGTCATTACACAGCACGGCTACAGTTGCAGGCACAGGCACAGGCAACGATACTGGTAATGGCTGGTTGCCCTTGCAGGCAGAGTTCCGTGAAGGCGACATGGGCTTCCAGCTGCGGCTGGACAGCGACCAGGCCCTGGTGTTGCAGGGTGAGGCGGGCTTCTCGCAAAAACACCAGAGTGGCAGTGGCTCCTACTACTACAGCCAACCCTTTTTGCTGGCAGAGGGCAGCCTGACCATCCACGGGCAGGAAATTTCTGTGTCCGGACAGGCCTGGCTGGACCGGGAGTGGAGCAGTCAGTTTCTGCAGCCCGGGCAAGGCGGCTGGGACTGGTTTGCCTTGCACCTCGATTCGGGTGAAAAGATCATGCTGTTCCGCCTCAGAAAAAAGCAGGATTCAGATTCGAGTGGCGATGGAAACTTTCAGCACGGCGTACTCATTTCGCCGGAGGGTCTGAAAACACGCCTGGACAGCCGACAGATTGAATTCGAAGTGCTGGAGTACATGCGTGTGCATGATCGGCGTTTGCCAGCACGATGGCGAATAAAATTGCCTGAAATCGGCCGCGAGTTGTTGATCACTCCTCTGCTGGAGGACCAGTGGATGGATGTGGACTTCGCTTATTGGGAAGGTGCCATTGAAGTCTCAGGCGAAAACTCAGGCTCTGGTGCCGAAACCAGCGGCCGAGGCTATCTGGAAATGACGGGTTACCCACCCGAGCCGGACTAGCAGGCTTTAGCAGTCAAGGTGGGAGCGAGCATTTTGTGCAGGGATGCACTTAGGGAAACTCTGATTTATTCAGAGTTTCTGCGGCATAAGGATGTGCCGCCATTTTCAATGATTGTAAATCATTGAAAATGAAGCCAAACAAAAATGACATTTTTTGTTTTGCGTGCTCTGATGCTTCAGGGACGAATTAATCAGAGCTTCCTTAGAAGACTTCAATTCGCAATGTCATCATTCTGGAATTCTGGCAAGATTCAGGTTTAAGCGAGGAGCGGCCATGAATCTCGAACTATGGGAGTTGCTGAGTTACGTCGTCACTGTCATAGGCCTGCCGCTGGCCATCCTGGTGTTCGCCCTGGAGAAGCGCAAAGAGCGTCAGAATGAAGAGGACGCAGTTTACGAATCAATTTCCGAAAAGTATCAGGAATTCCTGCGGGTAGTTCTGGACCATCCGGATCTGCATCTTTTTTCCATGGCCAAAACCCCCGCGCTGAGCGAGGACCAGACCGAGCGCATGATGGTGGCATTCAGCATGCTGATCGCATTGTTTGAGCGCGCCTACGTGCTGCTTTACGAAGATGGGCTGAAGGGCGCCAAGCTCCGGCGCTGGCGGTCCTGGGAAGACTACATGCATGAATGGTGCGCACGTGAAGACTTCCGCGACGTGCTCGATACTTTGTTATTGGGAGAGGATCCGGAATTTGGCGCCTACATTCGCACGCTGGCTTCAGAATATGTTGCGTCTGCTTTGCCGCCATCGAAAGCTTAGGGCAACTCTGATTTATTCAGGGTTTCCCTGACTGCTGGCGCATATCTTCCTGCTGCTCGCGGCAACAGTGGTTCATCATCGGCCTGAGCGGCTCGCTCTGTTATCACTCCGGCGCCTGAATTTTAAGCCGTTTTGCGTTTTGGTAAGGTCCAGCCCGGCCGCACAAAGTGGCAGGTGTAACCGTGCGGAATGCGCTCCAGGTAGTCCTGGTGTTCCGGTTCGGCTTCCCAGAAAGCACTGACAGGCGTTACTTCGGTCACGACTTTGCCGGGCCAGATTCCGGAGGCATCCACATCCGCGATGGTGTCTTCAGCCACGTGCTTCTGCTCTTCGCTGGTATAGAAAATCGCTGAACGATAACTGGCGCCCTTGTCATTGCCCTGTCGGTTCAGGGTGCTGGGGTCGTGTATCTGGAAAAAGAATTCCAGCAGGCTGCGAAAGCTCAATTTTTCAGGGTCAAAAATAATTTCGATGGCTTCAGCATGATTGCCGTGATTGCGATAGGTGGCGTTATCAACTTCTCCGCCGGAATAACCCACACGGATGGAGATCACCCCGGGCAGGCGCCGAATCAATTGCTGCACACCCCAGAAGCAGCCGCCTGCCAGTACCGCACGTTCTGTTTTGTCAGACATTTCGATTCCTCGATTTGATGAGTCACTGATATTGGGGTTAGGTAAGAAAAAGCAAACCGGACGAGTTGCCGGAGCGATCAGCCGATCGATTCGGCTCCAAGGAGCCTCCTAGGTAGCTTCGGCGAGTTCATTCACCGCCCGCCAGGCCTGGTCGATGGCTGTGTGCGTGTAGGCATCAGCGCCCGCATCCGAGTTGGCAATAACGATATTGCCGCAACGTTGCCGGCCAAGCACATTGGGTTGCGGTTCGGTGTTCCAGTCGGCATCTTCCATATCCACATGGTCGCGTGCATAGCCATGTGGCCAGCGATTCACGGTAATCGCCAGGATATCCTCGGCAGCATCGAAACCCGCTGATCCGTAAATGCCGTTCATTACGCTACGAATCTCGCGTTCGAAATCCTCGAAGCTCTGCTCCAGCAGCCACATGCGGGTCAAGCGGGTCATGTCCGCGACTGAGGTACCGGCTGGTACCTCAATTCCCAGGCCCACAAAAAACTGCATCACACAGGCATCTTCGGCGCGCCATTCGGGCCGGTAGTCGGCCACATTGAGGCCGGTAACCAGTTGCATGCGATCCAGATAACTGCCGGGCAAATAGGCACTGCCAACGCCAGTCTTTTTCAGAGCTTCGCCGTTTCTGAGCACCACGTTCACCACCATCAGCGGCCGTTTGACGCTCATGGCTAATGCAGCTTTCTGCGCCTCGGGCAGCTCCGGCACGAGATGCCGGATGATATTGTTGTAGCAGGCCATCACGGCCTGGTCACCTTGCACCTGCACGATATCGCCGTCGTTAACGTAACTCAGCTTAACGAAGGGGCTGCCGGCCTGCTCCGCCGGCTGGTTGGCAGCGTGAACCACCGTTGAATTGAGTCGCAGACGGACAGGAGATCCGGCCTGATCCAATTTTGAGTAGTCCAGCTGCTGTGTGACGATGCTGTGCGCATCGGCATCTGCGGGCATATCCGGAAAGGCCTGTGGAATCAGCGAGCGGACCAGCAAGCGCGCAATGGAACTGTTGCCATCCGGGAACATGGCTACCGGGCTGTGCCGCTCGCCAGGATCACGCTGGCCCTGGCCGCCGAGCACGTGTGATGCGGGCAGACCGACGGCAATAGCTTCTGCCACCGAGTTGAACTCGGCCTTCAAGCCCATGAATCCGCTCGGGCCATTGCGGAACAACTGTATGGCATCTTCCGGCATTTCGAAATGTTGACGCAGGAAATCCGGGTAACTGGTAGTGGTGAGATAGGTTTCCCTTTGTGCCTCATCCCTATCGGCCAGCACATCAAGCCGGGCGTTGAAGAAAGCCTTGAGAGAGGCGCGTCCTTCTGTGGAAATGGGGAACTGGTCGGATTTTTCCGCCAGCGCCTGCAGGTCACTGTTGCGGAACTCAACACCGGGCAGCAGCAGGTTCCGACCGAAGTGTGCCGCATCAAAAAACGTGGCAGTACCCAGGCCATGGGAATCGGTGGAGAAATTGAATTCAAAGCCCTCAAGCAAACGCGGAATATCGATGCCCAGTTGCTTGATCAGCCCCATGGCTACGTCGCTGTAGTAGGGATATTCCATATTGACGGTGCCGCCCCAGGCCAACCTCATGGGACCACCCTGGTGAAACTCGTTGCGCTTGGCATGGCCACCAAAATCGTCAT
Organism: Lysobacterales bacterium; assembly: GCA_031406105.1. Lineage (GTDB taxonomy): Bacteria > Pseudomonadota > Gammaproteobacteria > Xanthomonadales > SZUA-36 > JAWXBM01. The sequence continues at coordinate 8,470 of JANOGQ010000208.1, forward strand.
GATTGTCGAGTATCAGTATCCGGCTATCGGGGCCATTCAGCTGGCGAAAGAAATAAGCCGCGGCCAGCCCGCTGATGCCGCCGCCAACCACCACCAGATCATAGTGTTCGTCGAGAACTGCAGTTGCAGTAAACGATTTCCCTTCACGGCTCAATGCATGAGCTGATTCAAATGCGCCGGGGTGAGAACCGCGCATGCCGATGAGCGTGGGTGGATAGTAAATGCCAGGCAGCAATGCGCCCTGTTGTGCGGTCATTTCGGCTGACCAGAGGCTGGCAGGAAGCCCCAGTACAACGGCACCCAGGCTGACTTCGTGGATAAAGTCACGGCGGCTGATGTCGCGGTTCATGCCCAGGTGAGAATCGGATTTTTTCACAGGCTGGCTCTTCGTGTCAGTGCGGATTGGGTGTATTTCATAGTAACCGATTTCCAGCCTTAACCCCACCGAAGGTCCGATCGATGGTCGGGCCCACCCGTGCCGTATGCGGGGGTTTCAGGCAAAATGGTGTCTTCATGATGGATAGTCGATTTACACGTGGCGCAGGCATCGGCATTCGATGCCTGGCCAGGAGTTGAGATGAGCGATCCCGATACACCCATGCCACGGCTTTCCAAACGTATGGGCGAACTCGGCCTGTGTTCGCGTCGTGAAGCCGACCAGTGGATAGTCAAAGGCTGGGTCAAGGTAGACGGCAAGATCGTCGACACGCTTGGCGTACGAGTTTCCCGCGAGGCGCGCATTGAGGTGGTTCGTGAGGCGACGGCTCAGCAAAACGAGCGGGTGACCATCCTTCTGCACAAGCCCGTAGGTTATGTCTCTGGCCAGGCGGAGGATGGATACGAACCCGCCATCGTGCTGATTCGCCCTGAGAACCGCTGGGCTGATGACTCCTCGCCAATTCGGTTCCAGCCGCAGCACCTGCGTGGACTGGCGCCGGCTGGCAGGCTGGACATTGATTCGACCGGCCTCCTCGTACTGACCCAGGACGGACGAATCGCGAAACAACTGATCGGGCAGGATAGCTCGGTCGAGAAGGAATACCTGGTGCGCGTCAAAGGCAAACTGGCAGGAGATGGCCTGCAGCGCTTACGCCATGGCCTGATGCTTGATGGCGTAACGCTAAAACCGGCAAAGGTGAACTGGCAGAACGAAGATCAACTGAGGTTTATCCTGCGTGAGGGGCGCAAGCGCCAGATCCGCCGCATGTGCGAGCTGGTGGGTATGCAGGTGACTGGCCTCAAGCGGGTTCGCAGCGGCAAAGTGCTGCTTGGCCAGTTGCCGGTGGGTCAATGGCGCTATCTGCGTCACGAAGAGTCTTTCTGAATACTCAAGAGCAGATTCACTGGACCGAAGACGGCGAGCCGCACATTGCCCGTTGGCAGTCGGAACGCGGTGCATCGCCGCCACAACAGGTGCAGCTCGCCGATGACCGACTGAGTGCCGATGCGGCTTATGGCCTGGCTTGCCAGGGCGTGGCCTTGCTTTGGCGTGGTGATTTCCAGAATGCGCGGCAGCTCCTGAACGCACTGGCCAAGCGTGCCGACCGACGCAAACGCTCGCCTGCCCCTGCAGTTGCGACAGCTGAGGGAAGGGTTGCGGCAGCGGCTTTCCATAAGGAGCGACAGGCCCGCGCCCAGCGGGCACGTACGCTCAGTGCACTGCTGATCGAACTCGACGCCGACTACCGTTGCGCGCTGCGACGTGCCCCCGACCCCAGTGCTGCTTGCATCGAGGCTCTAGGTGCCGGGCAGGGTCCCACGGTGCTGTCCTTGCGCGAGCTGCTGGGCATAATCGGAGCCCATGAGTGGCGTATACATGGCGTCGAAATCTCTGGCCATGGCTTGCGAATTCATCCGCATTACGGTGTCTTCGCACCCCTCCGCCAGGAGTATGTGGGACTGGTGGCGCAGGCGCCGCTGCCAGCCGCGTTGGCAGCGCATGACCTGGCGTTCGATATCGGTACTGGCACGGGTGTACTGGCCGCTGTGCTCGCGCGTCGTGGCATCGGCCAGATCGTTGCTACCGATCTGGAGCCGCGCGCGCTCGCCTGCGCCCGCGAAAACCTCGAGCGGCTCGGTTTGATGAACCAGGTCAGCCTGCGGCAGGTTGACCTGTTTCCTGACGAGCAAGCCGCACTCATAGTCTGCAATCCACCCTGGATTCCGGCGCGTGCCGGCTCGGCGCTGGAACGAGCTGTCTATGATCCGGACAGCGTCATGTTGCTGGGATTTCTGCGAGGCCTGGGTGCACATCTGGTGCCGGGTGGAGAGGGCTGGCTGATTTTGTCGGACCTCGCGGAGCACCTCGGGCTGCGCACGAGAGAGCAGTTGCTGGCTGCCTTCGATGCTGCGGGTCTGCAAGTGCTGGGGCGCATCGACACCCGACCGACGCATCCGCGAGCCTCTGACCCCGAAGACCCCTTGAGCGCCGCACGCATGGCTGAGCGGACTTCGCTGTGGCGGTTACAGGCCACCAGGTCCGCGTTGATCAGCTAGCGCTGATGAAGATCGATGCGCAATGTTTATAGCCTGATACCATTGACTCGCGGGGGAGCATTCTCCGTCTAGAAAGAGAGTTAGGTTTCTATGCATAGCTTGACCTGGGGCACGCCACTGGCTGCAGTTTTGATATTCGCGGGATCACTGGTGGCGGTTGCCGAAATTCCGGCCACCCCCGTGTTGACCCTCTATCGATTCAAGTCCGAAACCACTTTGCCCTATTACGATGTAGAGCAGTTCGCGCGATCTGGAGTGGGCAGCACAGCGGCAGGCCAGCTGGCGCAGGGAACCACCCTCATTCCCTGCCTGGTCATACGCGATGGACGACCACTGACGGATCAGAGCGGAACACCCTTTGTGGGTTTTGAGATCGTGGTCGATCCGCGTGAAGCGACCCGGGAGTCGGCAGCACGTGTCTCGGAGGCTATTGCAGAGCGTAAGGCACTTACCGTGACGAATCATCATTGCGAATCTTCAGTTCGCTACGTGATCGATGTGCGGAATCTTTACCCGATGGAGAAATTGCCCTTCTTCGACCCGCCGCGCGAATCCGCCACTTCAAAAGCCCCAGCATCGACAGGCAGCAGCCTTGATGCCATCGTGCGCGACTTTCATAACAGCGCCCAGTGCGCGCAGGTGAACGACACCCTTACCGGTCGCCGCCAGGCCTTGCTCTCTGCCTGGTCGGCATTCGAGCACGAAAACAGCACGCTTTGGCCAGAAGCGGAACTGGAGAAAGCACGCAATCTTGATTTTACCCTGCGCACCGCGCTTTACGAAGGTCATCTCGGTCGTGGGTGCAATGCTTACGGCGCCTGCGAACGCAATATTGTTGCGCTCTCAATCCGCAACCGGGCACTGGAGCGTTGCTTTGCGCGCGAGGGCTGCGTTGTCAGGGGTGATTTCACAGGCGTGGCGTCAATCGTATCGCAGTACAACATCTGGGATGAGTTCCTCACCCAGATTTCCGGGCTGACAGCCTGTTACCTGCGCGATGATCTCGCGTCGCTGCCGTATTACAAAAAGCTGCAGGCCATGTATGCGCAGAATTCAGCGGACGTGCAGCGCATCCTGTTTGGCAGTGACGCCGACCTGATGGAACTGTTCCCCGGTGCATCTCTGGATGACATCAAGCGCACTGCCCATTACTACCATGCGCCCGCGATGGGCAAGTGTTTTCCGCAGCACGAACGTGTTGAATACATGTCAGGCGTGGTGGCGAGCAAGGGCAGGGATTTCGCACTGATAGCGAACACCCGCATCCTGGTCGGTGACAAGGTCGGCGACGACTACCGATTCAGCATGTTTGTCTTTGAGGAAACCGCAGAGCGTGATGTGGTTGAAACGCGCGACGACTTCCCGGGGTTCCTGGTCGATGGTCGCAAGGTTACGTTGCAGGCCGCATCAGGTTGCCGCCCCTATGGAACACCCACAAGTTGCCAGCAAGGCGAAGTGGGCCGTTACCGCAAAGTGCCATCCTGGCTGGATGCCGGCAAGCCGATGGGCTTGACCTGTAATATTATCGACCGTGCCGAATCCTGTGATGCGCCGGCAACACTGCTCACGGTAGAGGTGGGTGGGACCTGCGATACGCAGATGCGACCCGTCCAGGGCGTTCACTGATCCACGCTGGGGGCAGAAGTATTGCCCGGCGTAGCCATCCTGAATCGACTCCCAAATACATAATGCTGCTGCCTGATGGTAGATGGTCCCGACAGTGCGATGGACTTGAGGTACTCAGGCCTTGATGCGCCCCATGTTGGGATCATAAAACGGCCTGAAGGACAGCTCGGCTGGGTAAATCCGACCCGCAATATCCACTTCCCATTTACCTTCTTTCAGCCAGGCCGCATCCACCGCACCACTGCTCCCGGCGCTGACCATGGCCAGGCCCACCGCGCTACCCAGGGTATGGCCATAGGAGGCCGAACGGAGGTTGCCTACCGGCTGGCCATTGCGCAGCACGATTTCGTGATGGGTCAGCAGTGGCTCGGGGTCGAACAGGCGAATGCTCACCAGCCGCTCTTTAAACAGCGGATTTGCCTTGCGCTCTGTACAGGCCTGCTTGCCGATAAAGTCGCTGGCCTTGTCCAGGCGCACGGCAAAGCCCAGGCCTACGGAGTAGGGATCGTCCATGTTGTCGATATCGTGGCCGTAATCGCGATAAGCTTTTTCCATCCGCAGACTGGCCAGTGATTTCAGACCGGCATGCACCAGTCCAAAAGCCTTGCCCGCTTCGACGATGCGGTCATACACGTGTATGGCCTGCTCTGACGGAATGTTCAGCTCGTAACCCAGTTCACCCGCGTAGGTGATGCGCACACACATCACGCGCGCCAGGCCGATATCGATTTCCTGCACTGCCCGGAAAGGGAATGCCTCATTGGATAGATCAGCGTGGGTGATTGACTGCAACAATTCACGTGAACGCGGCCCCTGTATGTTCAGCTGGCCGTAGCTTGAAGTGACGTCGGTGATGAACACATGATCTGCATGGCTCAGGTGACGCTTCATCCAGGTTTCAGTATGGCGATGCGCGATATCGGAAGTCACCACCATGAATTTCTCATCATCGAGTTTAATGACGGTCAGGTCAGCTTCCAGTTTGCCAGCATCGTTCAGCCACTGGGTGTAAGTGATCTGTCCGGATTTCTCATTCACTGCATTGGCTGAAATGTAATCGAGAAAAGCACCGGCATCACGGCCCTGCACCAGGAATTTGCCCATAAAGGACATATCCATGGCGATTACGGCTTCGCGGCAGGCTTTGTGCTCGGCGGCCCACCAGGGAAACCAGTTCGCCCGGCCCCAGGTGAGCCGGTCGGCGACCGGCTCGTGGCCCTCCGGCGCATACCAGCCCGGGCTT